>CAJXFK010000004.1 GCA_913052575.1 uncultured Planctomycetaceae bacterium | reverse complement strand
GCCGGAGTCGATACGGTAGACGCAACTCCCGAAGAACTTCAGACAATGGCTTTCCCGAATTTCCAACAAATCTCAGCGAAGCTTAAGGGATCTTTAAGGCTGGATGAGTGGCAAAAGATTCTGATTACAGAGGCCTTACGGAGAGCAGAGGGCAAGATACCTGACGCTGCAGAAGAACTTGGGATAAGCCGTGCCACGCTCTACCGAAAATTAGAACAGTTCGAACTCAATCGTGAGACGTTTATCCAGGACGATCCAAACAATGTCACTCAGACCGACCTTCGTACGCCCTAATAAATTTAAGGTCACGCGTTCACTCGATTACGTATTGTCGATGCAACACTTCTCAGGATTGCACCGACGAAAAAGAGCGTGAGTACTGCTACAACAAACGGCAAGGCATGGGATGGGTGAACAGCAAATAGTAGAGATCCCACAAGCGGACCTAGTATACGACCAAGCGAGGCAAAGGATTGATTGACACCTAACACTTCTCCCTGCTCAGAAGAATCTGCAGATCGTGAAACAAGTGCAGAAACTGAGGGATTCACAAAAGCAAACCCCCATACTGCGAATGCCGAAGCTATGTAAAAAGCAGTTTTTATCCCATCGTCAACACCGTCAAGGGCCATATCTGCACTTGCTCGTGCCTGAAATAACACCGATGAAACCAGTGCTAATCCACCAAGCCCTAGAATCATCTGAATAAGTCCCACCGACATCAACGACACTTCAGAAAACCGTTTTGCAAGAGGACGGTAGAGGCCTCCTGCCACGAGCAACAGAGCACCAATAGCGGCAAAAACAAGGAAATTATCGTCGTCATTCATACCAAATGCCGCTCGCGTATACCGTGCAAGCGTCGCCTCAAAATTTGCGAATGAAAAGATTGCCAAGAAATAAATAAGAATAAGACCACCGACTGCTGGCATTCGCAAAACAGACACCGTCCGACTCATACTAAAAAATTCCTTTGCCGCTGTTCTGCCCGGCACTCTTGTTTCCCGAAAAACAAACACGGCTAAAAGCAATGCCACAAGAGAGAGAAGTGACGCAAGAGCTCCAACTCCCCAAGGTCGCTCGTTGAAAAGAGCGAGCCCAAAATAAGCAATGAGTGGACCAAGTGTAAATCCTGCTCCAAACGCGATACCAATTAATGCCATCCCGCGGGCACGACGCTCTGGCGTCGTGCAGTCTGCGATTACTGCAGCCGCAGTCCCTACACTTGCCCCAGCGATTCCGGCTCCAATTCGTGAAAACAACATCAACCCCAAAGCAAGTTGCGCTTGTTCAAATGGTAGGGACACGGCGTAACCATATAACGCGTAGAAGACGACCGAGCCTAATAGGCTTAAGATCAAGAGTGGCTTTCTTCCGAATCGGTCAGATAGGCGGCCCCAGATCGGACTAAAAATGAATTGCATCAATGAAAACACTGAAAACAAAACACCTATAATTCCTCCTGCTGCAACTTCTGATACTTCAAGTGCGTTGAGATATGGCTCCGCCTGCCTCGGCATAACGGGTAAGACAATGCCAAAGCCTAAAAGATCGATAAAAACCGTTAAAAAAACAATGAGTAAAGCAAACCTCGGAGTGGTTCCTTGGGATACAGGCTGTGATGTCATAGTAAACTCGTTAAAGGTGAGCCGGGTAGAGCGACATTGTCGCAGATTGGTATGATATGAGAGATGAAGCGTGGCACAAAAAAACAACCAACAGATCTTGCTGAAGATGCCTTGAGCGTGTCTCAGGTTACGGCTCGCGTCAAGGATCACCTCGAATCACGGTTTACCGATGTATGGGTTACTGGTGAAGTCACCAATCTTGCAACTGCAGGCTCTGGTCATATCTACTTAGGCCTCAAAGACGAAACAGCACTGCTCCGCAGTGTTATTTGGCGAGGAACTCGAGGTTCACTTGCTATCGAACCAACCGACGGCATGGAAGTAGTATGTCACGGCCGAATAGAAGTCTACCCCCCCCGGGGAAGCTACCAGCTGACTATCGATCGTTGCCATGCCCTTGGAACAGGTACGCTTGAAGCAAAACTTCGTGAACTACACGCACGCCTTGAAGACGAAGGACTATTTTCTGTCAGCAGAAAACAGGATTTGCCACAGTACCCACGTCGAATTGGTCTCATCACAAGCCCGTCCGGTGCCGCAGTTTCAGATTTTCTGAAAACGCTGGTAAACCGCTGGCCAATTGCTGATGTCGTGCTCTTCCCGTCTCGTGTGCAAGGAGCAGGTGCGGCTGAGGAATTAGCTTCGAGCCTTGTGCGGGCAGGACAATTAAGTCCTCTGCTGGACGTCATTGCAATTGTTCGCGGTGGAGGAAGCCTTGAAGACCTCTGGTCTTTCAATGAAGAAATACTTGTGCGGGCAGTTGCTGAAAGCAAAATTCCAATTATTGCAGGGATTGGCCACGAAATTGATGTCTCTCTTGTTGACCTTGTCGCAGACATGCGCGGCTTAACCCCGACTGATGCTGCCATCCACATTGCAGTTGAACGCCAGCAAGTGCTCGACAACCTGTGTCTTTCTGGGAAAAGATTGGATAACGAATTGACTCGGCGTATCACATCAACCCGTCAACGCCTCAATCAAATTGCAACTGCACGACCATTAGCATTTCCGTATCGCAATATTCATGATGCCCGTCAGCGTCTCTTGGAAAAAGCACAGCGGCTGCAGCGTCAAGGATCTCAAAAATTAAAACAGTCGAAGGATCAATTAAGTTCCGTGGCGGCTTTGCTTGAGGCCAACAGCCCACTAAAACTTCTCTCCAAAGGCTACTCAGTAACAACTAATGCGAAGACCAAAGAAGCCATCGACTCGTGGATTCAAGCTCCTTCAGGAACTTCTATTATCACAAAACTGGCTCATGGCGAACTGCACAGTCGAGTTGAACGAAGCGTGAATACAAGTCACTATAAACCCGGTGAGCAAGTTGGGGAAACCTAGACAACAAGAAGTGTTATGACTGAAAAAAAAACAAAGGTGAATAAAAAACAACTGTCTTTCGAGGCCTCACTCGAAAAACTTGACGCTGTCATCAATCAGATGGAGTCTCGAGAATTAGGACTCACTGAATCTATCGAGGCGTACGAGCAGGGCGTCTCGTTACTGCGCCAACTGCATGAAGAACTCAGCGATATAGAGCAGCGAGTTGTCACCCTCGTACGAATTGATGAAGATGGAAATCCAGTCTTTGAAAGTGCTCCTACTGCAACTGAGAACGGTCATAACACTTCAAAAGCAGGACGAAGAAAAAAAACAAAAGTACAGGATGAGAAAGCCGAAGACCAAACAAAGAAACAGAGAATCTCTACGAGTCACCACGAGAATCGACATCAACTACCTGGAATGGACGAAGTCACACCAGGAGCGTAGAACACGTGCTGTAATACATCGCATAAGAATAGCACGCAGTACTTTGCTATGACCGGGCATGAACAAAACAACCAATACTGAATTTTTTTCCGAGACTTTCATGAATGCCTCAGCGAGCCACTCACAACAACGTATTCAAGCAACTCTTGCTGCTGTTCAGGAGTTTATCAACCCACGACTTGAATCTGCTCTTTCTTTCTCTGATCAGGCCGCTCCGCGTTTGGTAGATGCCATGCGGCATGCTCTTCTCGCTCCTGGGAAAAGGCTCCGACCAGCCTTAGTACTTGAAGCATCGCGGACCTGCGGTGGAACTTGGGAGCAAGCTGCTCCAGCTGCTCTTGCGGTTGAAATTATCCACGCATACTCACTTGTGCATGATGACCTTCCGGCAATGGACGACGATGATTTACGTCGTGGTCGACCAACCTGCCACCGTGCTTTTGACGAAGCGACAGCTATATTGTGTGGTGATGCTCTACAACCACTTGCGTTCAAGGTGCTGGCCAGTGGCATGCCTCCAGAAATTGTCCCTGAAGCGTGCCTGATATTAGCTCAAGCAGCCGGTGCAGAATCACTCGTTGGTGGACAGGTAGATGATTTGGCTGCAGAGAGAGGGTGGGTTCCTGATCTCTCTGAACAAACGCCCGACCAGCAGGTCCAATGGATGGAAAGAGTGCATCGGCGAAAAACTGGCTGCCTTTTCCTGGCATCGCTTGACCTTGGTTGCCTAGCAGGAAGTGGAAGTCCTCAGTGCAGACACGACCTCGAGGAATACGGAAAGGCCTTTGGTCTTGCTTTTCAAATAGCGGATGATCTTCTCGATGCTGAGGGATCTGAGTCAAATATGGGAAAACGTGTCGGAAAAGACGCCAATCGAGGGAAAATCACTTTTCCAACAGTACTTGGGAAAGAACTCAGCCGAGAGCGAGCCAAGACCCTTTCGGAGCAAGCGGCGGCGACTCTTTCGGGCTATGGTGATGCTGCTGAATCGCTCGTCGCACTAGCTAGGTGGGTTGTGAGCCGTCAAACCTAGGCTTTTCGGCTTCTCAATAGCTCCGCGAAGGACTGTCGCCAGTCTACAACTATATGTTGTAGACTCTTGTTTTCCATTGAGAAAAGATAGTTCATGTGATCTAGATGATTTTACGCAGGAGTTTTTGGAGATAATGGCAAATATCCTTCCAACAATAGATTCCCCTCATGATCTTCAGGGACTGTCTCCGGACGAACTTGAAAATCTTGCGACCGAAATGCGTCAGGCGTTATGTCAGGTTGCTGCGAGCCGAACTGCACACTTTGCATCGAACCTAGGCGTCGTCGAACTCTGCTTAGCCCTTCATCGTGTTTTTGACTTCAGTAAGGACCGACTTATCTGGGATACTGGCCATCAGATATACCCTCATAAACTCATCACAGGAAGATACAAAAACTTCGATACCATGCGAACACGTGGTGGTCTCATGGGTTTCCCAAACCCATCGGAGAGTCCTTACGACTTATTCATGACAGGCCACGCAGGGTGCAGCATTTCAGCAGCTCTTGGCCTCGCAAGTGGAGACTCCTTGCAAGGACACGATGATCGCCACAGCGTTGCAGTCATCGGAGACGGAGCGCTTCCATCCGGCATCGTATTCGAGGCACTTAACAATGCCGGGTTTTTGAAAAAACGTCTCATCATTATCCTGAACGATAACCGTATGTCGATCTGCCCAAGGGTCGGAGCCTTAGCTGAGTATCTTGATGTTGTACGGCTCAACCCATGGTATCGAGGTCTGCGTGACAAAGCTGGAGACCTCATCAAGGGTGTGCCGATGGTTGGCGAATCGATGGAACGAATGCTTGTCAACGTGAAAGACTCGCTGAAGGCAACACTTCACGGTGGCATGCTATTCGAGGCTCTTGGTGTCCGGTACTTTGGTCCGGTCGAAGGGCACACGCTACCAAATCTGATCAGATACCTCGAACTTGTTAAGGATGAAGAGGGACCGATTCTGTTGCATGTTCTCACAGAAAAAGGTCATGGATTCAAACCTGCCGAGGATGACCCCGTCTTCTTTCATACACCTGCTCCGTTTGAGTGTGACGATGATGACTGCATTGTTTCAGTGAAAAAATCTTCGGTACGAGGCTTTACGGATGTAGCCAGCTCAGCTATTGCCGACTGCATGGAAAAAGATGACCGAGTAACGGTCATGACGGCTGCAATGTGTCAGGGCAATAAATTAGAGGCTGTTCGTGAGGCATACCCTGAGCGCTTTTTCGATGTCGGCATTTGTGAATCGCACGCCGTTGCATTTGCTGCAGGTCAGGCAAAAGCCGGTTGCAGACCCATTGTAGATATCTACAGCACTTTTTTGCAGCGGTCCTATGACCAGATCTTTCAGGAGGTCTGCCTACAAAACTTACCTGTTACCTTTATGCTCGACCGGGCCGGACTAACTGGTCCCGATGGCCCCACCCATCATGGTGTCTTCGACCTCGGCTACATGCGACTCTTTCCAAACATGGTCGTCTTGGCTCCCGCGGATGAATATGACCTCAAATCAATGGTTGCTTGGGCGATTAATCACAATGGTCCTGTTGCCATTCGCTACCCGAAAGCCGTTCTCGAGCCAACCCTTAACAATCGCTTCGGTGAAGACCGACTACCTGTCGAATTGGGACACTGTGAACCGCTCCTTGACGGACCAGATGGACTCATTATCGCGTGCGGCAGTCTGACCGGAACCTGCCTCCAGGCGGTTGAGAAACTTCGAGAAGAGGGTCTCAGCGTGGGCTTAATCAATGCTCGATTCGTAAAGCCATTAGATGAAGAAACTTTACTAAGACGGATACAAATGAGTCCTTGGGTAGTGTCTGTAGAAGAAAACGCTCTACAAGCGGGCTTCGGTTCAGCTATCCTCGAGGCCATTCACAATACAAATATGCACACCGGCCCAATTCGAAGACTTGGCATTCCGGACCACTTTATCGAGCATGGCGACAGGGCCGAATTACTTTCAAGCCTAAGCCTGGATATCAATGGAATTGCTAATATTTGCAAAGAGCTTTCAGAACAGACCGCGGCAAATGCCGTAGCAACTCCCGTTCGAGACTGACTGAAATAGATTAATTGTGGTAGTGCCCCCAGGCTCATTATCAATGGCTGATCACACAAAGACTTCATCAGAACTTGCTGCCGATAGTAGCAAAAAAACGGCGGAACGCCTTTTCCCTGGCCAACCAATCACTGAAAGTCTTCGAATAGCAGTGATTGGCCCTGAGGAAGTCTTGGAAACCAAGTCGCTGGCGAATGATCTACAAGAATTGCTAGAAAGTCTCGGCCATAAGATAAAGATGATGGTAGCGGATAAATCTGCGTGGGAGCCAGATTCTCGTGAAGGAACTTCTTCGAACATTGCACAAGATGCTGATCTGGTCATTGTTCTAGGTGGTGATGGATCAATTCTCCGGACTGCCCGGTGGATGGGATACCAACAGACACCAGTACTGGGAGTCAATCTTGGCCGCCTCGGATTCCTTGCTGATTTCTCACCAAATGAAGTTGAACCTGCTATCAACGAACTCATTGCAGGAAGATTTCGGCTTGTCGAGCATATGATGTTCGAGACACGAGTACTTCGTGGAAATAAAATAATTGCAAGTGACTTAGGTCTTAACGAAACTTCCGTTCTTGCTGGACCTCCCTTCTCTCTTTTCGAAATTGAACTTTACGTAGACGGTGATTTAGCGACTGTGTATCGAGGCGACGGTTTGATTATTAGCACGCCGGTGGGCTCAACCGCTTATAACATGTCTGCTGGAGGTCCTATTGTTCGAAAATCAATTGAAGCATTTATTTTTACTCCTCTCAACCCGCACACGCTCACCCACAGAACGGTCGTTGACACGGCATCCCGGAACTACACATTGATTGTTCCCTCCCCAAACATTGGATCATCCTGCGTTGTTGACGGACGGCTTCTACTATCACTACAGGCCGGGGACGAAATCTGCATATCACTTGCCACGCCAAAATTTTGTCTTATCGAAACAAACCAGCACAGCTACTACTCTACCCTCCGTGACAAATTGACCTGGGGAGGCGGTCTTCAGAATACATCAGCACGTAGTGCCTGCCATAAGTCTTGAGCCACATCATCGGCATAAGAAAATTTGACATGAAATATTTTATTTCTATTTGCCTCACAATCCTGCTCACCTGTACTGGGAACATTTCTGCCGAAGAAACCCCCTCTCCAAGCAAAAACACAAGAATACTTCGATACAAATTTAGTGACGGTGAAGCCATAACAGCGCAGGTGTCTCATCGAGCACTTACTGAAACAACAATTAATGGCACAACCCAGCATGTTGAAACTGCCACTGATTCAACAAAGTCTTGGAAAATAACTCATGTTGAGAAGAACGGAACCGCAACCCTTGAGCATCTGGTAGACCATGTCAAAATGTTGTCTCGTACCAGTGGGATGAAGGCAGTGCGATGGGATAGTGACAGCCCAGAGCCGCCACCTGATGGTTATGGGGGTGTTCAACTCAGTCTTGGCAAACCACTTTCGGAACTCACAATCGACTCATGTGGCCGAGTCATAAATCGCAAGGACTTTTTCCCAAGCCCCCCTTCGAACACTGGTGACCTGATGATCGTTCCGTTACCTGACGAGCCTGTTTCGACAGGAACAACATGGACCGTTCCAGACACCGTAGTTGTTGACATTCCAGGCAGTACGGGAAAATCTGTTCGCACAAGACTTCGGTACCAAGTCACGAAGCTCAAAAAAGACCGTGCTTTCATCAAAGTTGATACTACGGTACTGACTCCAGTTCACGATCCCCAAACAGAATCTCGTCTCCTTGAGCGAATCTGGTCCGGGGAAATAGTATTTGACATTGATCGTGGCTGCATACTGAAGCGGTCAGTGAGTGTTGATAGACGGGTTATCGGATTTCACGGGCCTGCATCGAGCATTCGCTATAAAGCAAGCCGAGAAGAGGAACTTATCTCCGACTCAAAAGATATCGAATAAATAACAGACCGCCTGAGAAGGCTATCGATTCGAACTGCCGACTTTATTCGCCTTAGCCCGCCCGCAAGACATCTTCAACACGACGAATTGCCTGCTCTACGTCCCAGGTTGCATCAGCAAGAACAATACTTGATTGCGACTCCATCCACTTACGGACCGTTTTCTCGGCTGCAACAACTGTAGAGTGGCTTCTACGACCAAAATGCCGACCAATATCAGCAAGGGCAGCACCTGTATGCTTACGAGCAAGAAACATAGCTAACATGCGTGGCTGATTTACCGCTCTCGAACGACGTGTTGATTTGAGATCAGACTCAGAAATCCCAAATGCTGCGCATACCGCCTGATCAATGTCAGCTAAACGTAGGCTACGAGCACTTGAACGAACAAGGTCGGCAAGAGCTTCTCTGGCTAAATCCAACGTGACTGGCGTTCCCAACATATGACTTGCAGCCTCAAGCCTATTCATACCACCAATTAATTCTCTGGCATGCCGGGTAAGGTTGTTTGCGAGAAAATCAATGACATTGATCGGCAAATTGATCTGCCTTTTTTCTGCAAGTCCCGAAACAATACCTCGACGAACTTCGTAATCTGGAGGCATGATGCCAGCCGTCATTCCTCCACGCAGCCTCCCTGTCAATTCACTTCCTAAACCAGAAAGACTTTCGACATCTCGGTCACTTGCAAATATTATTTGCTTGCCGGCCCTATGGAGCGTGTCCACTGTGCTTTGCAACTCAAGCAAAGTCGCTCGCTTTCCAACAAAAAATTGCAAGTCATCAACTGCTAATAAATCGACAGACCGGCAACTTCTTCGAAATCCAGGAAGTCCGCTACCATGCAAAGCTTGTAGAAAATTCGTGGTAAACTGCTCCGCTGAGAACATAGCCACAGCAAGTCCCGGACGGACTTTACGAGCATGGTGACATATTCCTGCCAACAAGTGACTTTTGCCCACACCACTTGGACCATGTAAAAGAACTGGCGACATTTCGCCCAAGCGATTCGCTGCCAACTCAACTGCTGCGTATGCCATGCGGTTACTCGACCCGACGGCAAATTCCTCTAACGATACTGTTGGCCGTCGAAGATGAAGTTTTTTTGCGGCATTTCCTGAATTTATCCGAGAACCTTTCGTTTTAGGGGTGCTACAAACCGATTTGCTAAGACTTTTCGATCCTGCAGCAGCAGCGTTCCCACCCGCAGCAGTACTTTCAAGAGTACTCGTGTCTTCGTCAGGTTTGTCTACTGCGCTCTGTGCTGAGACTGCTCCAAGCGGCCTCCAATGAACCGCGACAGGCTTGTTCACGATTTCACCTGCGGATATGGCGACATCGTTACCAAAGGTCTTCTGAAGCCATTCTCCGGGATAGTTTGGGTCAAATAGGACTACAACCTCGACAAGATTCTCACGAGTAATCGATTCGGCGACCTGAATTTTGAAGTTATCACCAAACCAGACGGCAAATCGCTCGTCTCCCAATCGCAACATGAGTGATCTTGCAATACGCTCACTGACCATACACGACCCATTCGTATGAGCCTCGGATTCTGTGGGGACCTCGGTTGGGCTGTTTTCTGGAACTTCCGGAAGATTGATTTCGCCTATTGCTCGAAGCTGGCCAGACTTTGCACATTCACCAAGAGGCTTGGATGTTTTATGAAGCCGTGCTGAAGTTTTGTGAGAGTTCATTTTAGCCACGTTTTACGACACTCCATGTCCCGGGGCAGCACCCGGCTCTAATCCGACGCAACCAATTATTCAGCTTTGACCAAGTTCATCTCTCGATATTATTCATGATTGATTTTCATGACACAGAAATGTTCCCGCTCGGCGGCTGAGTATAAAAGTGCTAGCGTTGCTGTCAAACACTCGCACGAATAAACGCTGTTCATGACGGTCTAGTGGTTCCACAATGAAAAAACCATTGGTGGAAAATATGTGGATTCAATCGATGGGATTTTTTGAACCATGGGAAACAACTGTCTAACGGAGTTCGAGGAGGTTCTTCGGACCGGGATTTTGTTCGAATTTGATCGAATTTAGCTTGGTTTGCTCCCACCTCCTGAAAACGGAGGTGAAGTTCACTAGACTAGTGATTACTGTGTTCCCCGTGCTCCTTTGGGTAAGTCACTATGCTGAAATGCTTTTCTGGTTGTTGCGATAGTGCCAAGTCAAATCACTGGTTTTTCACCTGTACTATGACTGCGGTCTTGGCATTATTCATCCTTCACAGCATGTCTTCGCTTGCTGAAGAAACTCTTAGCAACCTTGAAGCGGAGGATATTTCGATTGGAGAACCACTCCAAATACCACTTCACTCAGACAACGGCAAAAATTCTGATAATTACAATGCTCAAGACCCTGAGAATCAGACGACTCAGGCATCGAGTCAACTGAGCCCACCAGAAAAGGCTGCTACAACAACCGAGAAAGAAGTCACTAAAAGCCCGAAAGAATCATCTGAAATAACAAATCACGATAGTGAAGAGCCTAATAGTGAACAGAAAGCTAAAGCAAAACAACCAGAAAAGAAATCTCCGGAAATTAAAAAGGGGCCTCAGGGCTCTGGTTGGTTAGGGCTTATTGTTGATGACTCAATTATCACCGGAAGACTCGTCATCGTGAAAGTTTCTGACCCAAGCCCAGCAATGCAGGTAGGCATTAAGGCTCAGGACGTGCTCTTGGCTATCGATGGCGAACCTGTTCAAACAGCCGATCAACTTGCGGCACTACTTGCCGCAATTCCACCCAATAAGGAGGTACGTGCCCTGATTGGCCGAACTGAGGGTGTCAATGAAGTCACTATGACTGCTCGTACCCGGCCTCTCGAAAGCCGCACACCCACTTCTGTTCCGCTGCCTCAGCTAGCAGACAAAAGTGATTCTTCTGCCTCAGGAAATGCCTCTCGATTTACTCAACCACCGACCCAGACTCGTATTTTTGCAACGCCAGCGAATCCTCGACCAGATGTTCGGCCAGATCAACCAACCACCAAGCCACCCCTACCCACTATTGCTTCAATAAAACCTTCTGATACGAATCCGCCATCTCGGTTTTCTTCTTCGTTGAATTCGCAACCGTCGAACGCCTCACAGACAGTTCTCTCAGAAGCGCCAAAATTTGAGCAACCTCCTGTAATCAAACCATCTGGAACGGCTTCAATTCAAAAGTACCGGGGCAGAACTGCATTAGGAGTCCGGACCCTTCCGATTGATCCAGCCACCCAAACAAGATATCGACTGCCAAACCAAACAGGAGCCTATGTCTTCGGAGTTGTAGAAAGCCTTCCGGCATCTAATGCAGGCCTACCACCGGGAAGTGTCATTGTTGCGTTTGGAAATCAGCCCGTGCGAACACCTGATGAACTAAACCGTTTTGTAAAAAATACAGCACCAGGTACTCAGGTTTCACTCCAGTACATCCTACCCGGCGGCCAATCAAAACAGACTCGTGTCGCATTACAGAGTATCGACCCAGCTCTCGAGCAGGCTCTCATCGGTGTACCTGCCAACAATCCACCCTTTCAAAACCCAACACCCCAGACAGTTCGACGGCAATTAACTGAATCAACACGTGCGAATCTCCTTCGAGAAAAAAATGGCAGCGTGACTGCTAACACGATTGTGCTGAAAACGGAGATACAACTCATGCATGAGGAAATCTTGCGATTGCGACAGAGGATCGAAGAACTTGAGCAGAAACAGACTCAGGGTCAAAACCCATACCGAAAACTTCTTTGAATCTTACACGGAACAGTCAAGAAATTATCCCAACAGTTCAAGGGCCTCTGAATCCACGGGCGGGAAGATTTTTAATCGTGCAAACTCCTCGGCAAGAGAAATTCCTGGTGGGCCTTCTAATCGAGTAGACCACTTGGCGACTCGTGAAACCTCCGGCCTGACAGGACGATCGCCCATCCTACGGCCGCCGGCAACAGCCCATCTCTCTGCATCATCACTCAAGAAATTTAATATCTGCTCTACGCCAACGCGATGTGCCTCCAGCCCCTCCCTGTCAAGGTTTGAAGGGACATGAATCGGTCGACTAACAACTGCACGACAACGGCTTCCAATTCGAGGCACCGCAAATTTATCCCATGTACCTAACCTCCACGGCTGATCGTACCCAAACCCCATTGCTACGATTGGTATTTTCAAAGTACTCGCTAGAAATACACAGCCGATTGCAAGCCGACGACGCGGACCGCGAGGACCGTCCGGAGTAATTGTGAGACTTTCGGTTGCGGCTCTATCAGAAAGCTCACGTAGTGCGGTCGAACCGCCTCGAAAAGTACTTCCACGAACAACACCAAAGCCCATCATCCGTGCAACTCGATCAAGGACATTCGCATCCGCATGCCGAGATAGCAGCATCGCAATATTGCAATGCCCTCGCAGAAACAGCGGGAGCAGAATATTTTCATGCCAAAAGACATATATTTTTGAACCACGAAAGTCTTGATGAACAGGGTCAACTAATTGATCACCATACTGCACTCGGCAACGGACCGTTCCCAGCCATTGAGGAATCACTGCTGCTGCCAGCAGAGAGCAGCTACCTATCGCCAAATGAGATTGTACTTTCATGGCAGATTTCATCGACCTTTTACCACTCGAACATTGACCCGCTGAAAGATTCTTGTGAAAACACGATGTAAAACCCCACATTTAAAACGTGTCTAACCACCATGAGAACCAGATAACAACGAACCTAAGCCCTGCCAGACTCCCAGGAACACTTCTTCTGCGGGACCAGACATGAACACAGGACCATTCATGTCCCAAGACAGTTCCAACTCCCCTCCAGGCAACTCTGCCTGAATGACTTCGTTTGTACGACCCGTGAGCCTCCCTGCAACACATACCGCAGAGGCACCTGTACCGCATGCTTGAGTAGGGCCACTCCCACGTTCCCATGTCACCATCTTTACCCGATCGCGTGACTTGCATTGAACAAAATGGACGTTCACTCGGTGAGGAAAAAAAGTATGGTTTTCGACAAGTGGTCCAATCATTTCCAATGGCACTTTTTCAGTATCACCACAATAAAAGATCACATGAGGATTCCCCATCGAAACACACGTCATGCGAGAATCCAATGAAGATGAGTCCCACCAGGCAGAGTGGTCACCAAGGACTGAAGCAGCGGCGTCTACGATGGAATCTGTCATCGAAGCAGAATTGACTGGTATGTCGTCTGGGTGCAGGAGCGGCTGTCCCATATCGACTCGAACCTGACTCACCTTCGAACTTACTGGTGATACGGTCATTCCGAGAACGCCACGTCCCGTTTCAATCGTCAAGTCACCAGCGGCTGCGTAGCCTCGCGAAACAACTATGTGACCCACGCACCGTACGCCATTTCCACACATCTCTGATTCACTACCATCCGCATTAAACATCCGCATTCTTGCTGTTGCTTTGTTTGACGGCTCGACCAGTATCAGGCCGTCTCCGCCTATGCCGCGATGACGATCGGCAAGTAAAGGAGCAAGGACGGCTGGATCAAATGACGCCGACTCAGTAAATCGATCAATGTATATATAGTCATTTCCTAATCCGTGCATTTTTATGAACGAAAGACCCTTATGATTTATTCTTTCACCCTGCGTCACCTTTGCCTCACTTCTTCTATAAATGCATTTTGACACAAACTGACACCTAACCACTATCATCTTATCCTTCAGCCGGCAGCTAATCATCAAGGCTTCACAAGAATATCACGCTCTACCATGCGTCCTTATATAGGGCATACATTCACATTTATGGCCGTGGTTATAATCCGCCCTGAGTTTTTGCCTCAGGCTGTAATGGTCGACTCGCTGTTCGACGAAATTTAGACTTTTCCAATCGCTGTGATTGTAGCTTTTGTATAGCAGCGGCAAGTGTCGGAAATGCCTCTGTTGACAACTCGGGTGAATCAAGAGTGCCGTCAACGTGCAAAAGAAGGAATTGACCGCTGGCCCCACCGAGCATGCGCTTCATCGCCGGAAGTTGCTCTTCTGCATCTCCCATGATTGATCGAAATGTCATCTGAACATCACCATCAAAGCCGACCTCCCCGTTTCCAACGAGACTAATTGCATCACCCGCTAACTCGATTTCATCAAGATAAGCGTGGGGGCCGGCAATACGAAACTGAGTGAAGCTTGAGCCAAAAGCACTTCGATCAGGAGCTTTTACTCGTAGCATTTTTAGCATGGCAACAACGAGAGGGAGTTCGTAGACATCTGCATCACGTAGCCGCAACTGACCATGACCACGTAACGAATGAGTCCCAGCCCGAGTGCCGCTTATCTCAACTGACCCGAAGACTCTTCCTTTAAACCGATGAGGTGTTCCTCGAGTATCACAAGCAATTCGCTCAAGGTCTGCATCGACCAGAGATGCTGCGACCGTAAACCCCCCAAGCCCTGACGAAGACGACATACCATCTACCTCTAATTTTCCACCGGCGACCTTTGCAGAAAGTCGCCGCGGGGTCATGCCATCTGATACTGTCATCGCGCCGAACCGCACTCCGGACTGATCCATGAGGATAGGTCCTCTTATCTGAGTCAACTGAACCCCTTGCCAAATTGCACTATCAAGATCTACTTCTCCATTTGCAGACCATCTTTGTCCATCTGTACTCCCACGAAGATTCAGACCACCGTGCACATTATTGAGTGCCACTCCTACACCAAAACATCCTTGCTCCACATCAAGATGGCAATTCCAAGACGCCGCACACCGACGCTTGCGGGGTTCTTCCTGTTCGACATTTGTCGAATAAATATCAAGGCTACCATCGATCGACAGGAGTCCATTGGGGCCTATTGTAGACAATGCTTTCTGCAAGCCATCCGGCAAAGCACGCAACAGCTCATGGTCGGCTCTAAACCGATCCGCCGACAAATGAGAAAGCGAAACATGCCAACTTCCATCAGGGAGAAACCGGCAGTTGCCTTCCGTAGAGACCGTTGTTCTCGCATGAACACCCCGCCAGCCAACTAACTGAAGCAGACCATTGTTCCAGGTAAGTTTTCCTTGCAGTTGCTCCAAACGATACGGAAACCAGGCTGGTTCAATTGATACTGTGCTCGAATGGGGAGTTGCATCCAGAATAACCTCTGTCTTATGCTGTCCAACGACATGTTTTACAGTTGCAACAAAGTCTGCCTTACCTCGTGGCGCGAGGTCATCCCAGAACCCTCGGATGCCGACAGGAAGAGCGTCTCGCAATTCTTGATCGAGAACGACTTCGCTCCCATCTAATTCAAGAGTGAGCACGCCTCGATCTCCAGAACGCCGATCAAGGTGACCGGAACATTTGACAATGCCGGTATCATTTCGACCTGTCAGTCCAGTGAGAGTCCAATTGTCTCCACTCATGACGACTGACCCCTGCACGCCGGTTAACGGGTAAGGAAATCTAACATCTTTAAGGGTGCAATCGAGAAGCCTGATGTCGAGTGAGTTAAAGTGGCCCTTCGGGAAGTCAGGTGAACGATCCTGGCGAAAAATAAAATCGAACGTTCCGCTTGCATGGAGGCGTTCGAGTATTTCTGCTCCTCGAGCTGGCATTGCAGTCAATAACCGTTCGTCGATCGGCATTTCTCGACCACGAACTTCAATATGCCCAATCGAACCAGCATCGGTTAGTTGCATTTGTCCATTTACCTGAACAGGATTTCCACCAGCCTGTCCTGTCAAATGCATTGTGAGTTGCTTATTATTCAATATCACAGTACCGACGGTCCTATCAAGACGGTAGGGAAAACGATAATGAGTTAATGAAACGTTACGACAACGCAGCGATACTTTTGGTATCGTATTACCTTTTTTTCGCATTACTTCAGCACGAAAATCCACCTCTCCTTCAGGCAATAGTTTTTGCCAATGGCTTTGTAAATCAGGTGGTAGAAATGGTTGCCATTGCCTGCCCACTACGAGCTGTTCTGCTTCGACAAGACACTCATAATCAGACTGCTCTGACCATCCTTCGACTCGTATAGAGCCGTGGAACTGCGACCCGCCTGACCGAGCAACCACGGACTTAACTTCAAATCCTGTTTGATTCGCCGTAAAACTTGCAGAAATATCAGCCAATGGAAATGGCAACTGCTTATGCTCAAAACGCCCACCACGCACATTGCCATCAACCTCAAACATTGCATTCGCAAGATTGTCCATCGAACCACTGGCAGACAATGAGAAAGAAAGTTGCATACTCAGACTATCGACGGATTCTCTCCACCACCTGTCTTTCACGAGTCGCTCAGGAAGCAGAGCAACTAGTTGTGGCTGAAAATCAAGTTCTCGAAGCGATGCCTCTAACTCAAACTGTTTAGTAGAGAGAGAAACAGCCCCGGTAACTGTTAGTTGCTCGACCGTCTGACCAGTAAGAGCAAGGCGTATTGTTGACCATGTCGTTCCCTGGTTATCAACGGCTGGTCCTAACTCCAGTCGACCTTGCTGAAACGTTTCTTGAAAAGAGGTCTCTGCATCTTCATATAGTATTGTGGCTGCTTCGACAGAAACGGGAATCGCGATATTTGACGCTGAATCCCCAATTAGTTTTTCGACGTTCCAACTACCGTCTTTAAAATGGACGGCATGGACTGTTGGTCGAACGACTCGAACAGAATCAATTTTTGGCTGTCCCAGTGCAAGAGTAGCCAAGGTGGCATCACATGCGAGATGAACTTCATCAACTCGTAGAATTTGTTGCCAATTGTCAGGCATGTTCTTATCGATAAGTGACAATCCACGAATTACTATTTCTTTGCCGGGATCAATATGTGCTTGCTGCACATCGACCTCTAGATGCGGAAAACGCTTAGCTAGAACGTCCTCAACATGCGCACAGATCTCTTCATTAATGCGGCTCGTTCCAACAGCTATCGCTGCTACAACTCCAGCAAATGTAATCGGGATAGCCCAGCGGACGAGCGACCAGAGCAGGCCTGAGAGACTGTTCACACGGAACCTTAAGATTAAAAGTCTGCCGATGGAAAGGTACGGACGGGAGACGATAGAAATGACTCCTGCTAGCGGTCAAGGCCCCAATGTGGTCAAAGAACACCCCACTCTTCGCAAACCATAACGACTAACTAACCCCCGCATCCCACGGAGTCGTAGCAGCGTTAACAAAAAGATCACAAAAGCAGATCCAAGACGGCTTTTTCACGGTTGAAGGATCCCTTTAATTGGAAAATCAACCAAAAAACACGGGAAAGGCCTGTCATTTCTGCTGAAGTGAAACACCACCAGCTAAGAGACGGGCATGAATTCCGCCCGGTAAGTCAACTGCCTTCGGAACAGATGCATCTTCGAAAAATCCATTAAAAATCATTTCGGTCAGTTGATTGAGATGTTTGCTGGAAAGTTCCTGACGTGGCCAACCTTGTCTTTTCCAGATTTCAATCAGTGTTGCAGGCACAATCGTACGGTCATCACCGATTCCTCTCTGGTGAATCAATATTCTTCCATCAATTTTTTGCTCAACACTTTTTTCAATCACTGCCTCTATTTTTTGTAAACGAGATGACATTTCTGCACTTGCCTGCTCCCCAAATCTAACCAAAGCCTCAATGGCGGCAGGATAAGGACCACTTTCGACTTCTGCAAGCACTCGGTGGCGAAGAAAGTTCCTGGAAAAATGCACCTGATTATTAGACTCATCCTCCCGCCAATTTTGTCCGATCGCCTGAAGGAAATCACGAGCGTGCTGCCTCCTGACCTGTAACATAGGGCGAACGAGACTCACCCCTTCACTAAGTTCTCGAGAAGCAGGCATGCCCATTACACCTCCGAGTCCCGTTCCTCGCAGCAAACGATGTAAAATTGTCTCTGCTTGATCATCGCGGGTGTGTCCTAGTGCGACATGACGTGCGCCAATGTCGAACGCTAATTGTGTAAAAAAATCATACCGAAGATGTCGTGCTAAGGCCTCAGTGCCATCACCTTGCTGTATCCTCGGGACACTTTGCATACAAACTTTTTTCCAGTGACAAGGAAAGCCAAGTCGCTTAGCCTGCTCAACGACAAATTCTCTATCACGACTTGCCTCTGAACGAAGATCGTACTCAACATGCGCTACGACTAATGCCGGGCTTTTCTCTCCTCTCGAAAGCTCCGCCAAACTATGCAAGAGAGCCATACTATCCGCCCCTCCAGAAACGCCAACAATTACCGGTTGTCGCCAATCCCAACTTGATGGCAGCCCATGAGAAACATTCCTGGAAAATTCTGAACGGCTCTTTTGGTTACTCATTCCCCAGCACCTATGGTAGTCAACTCGAAACGCAGTCACTATGGCTCCCTGACATAACAACTACGCAAAACAGCCTCTTTTCTCCATCCTACCACGCTAAACAAAATTTGATGCTGGGTACCACTTCAGAACAGTGAATTAACATGTTCATGAACGAACTGGCGTTGAGATTGGATAAGTTTTCTCGTTAGCCTCTTCTCATTACTGCGATATTGAGATCTCTCACCGAGGAAATGAAATGAAATTACTATCCGGACGTACGATCAATCAGGTTGTCTGGATTTTCGTTTTCAGCTGTGGACTCATTTTGTTCACAAGCGGTTGTTCCACAGTGCTAACGGTTGCCTACCTATTCCATCCAGAAGATGTACCCGCAGAATACAATGAGCTTCGTGGGAAACATGTAGTTGTTGTCTGCAAGCCAATAGTGGAACTTGAATTTACAGACGCTGGGACCGCTCGTGAACTCGCGGAACGAATTGGTGCCAACATTCGTGAAAATGTTCGTGGTGTGAAAATCATAAGCCAGCAGGAAGTGTCCAGATGGCTTGATGAAAATGCTTGGGTCGACTACGCAACGCTCGGAAAGGCTGTTGATGCTGACCTTGTTGTTGGGATCGACCTTGACCACTTCTCCCTACATGAAGGATCGACGCTATATCGTGGGAGAACAACAGCCCACATGCAGGTCCATGATGTCAATGACGACCTTATCGTATTCGACAAAAGAATGGAGGATTTTACGTTCCCGGCAGACAGTGCAATCCCAACAGCGGATCAATCCGAGCAGCAGTTCCGCGGCCTCTTTCTGCGAATTTTGTCAAGCCGTCTCTCACGATGCTTTCATGCCTATGAAAGCCGGGCTCATTTCGCTGAGGAAAACCTGATTTATTAAGCAGGACTGGAAACGCCCTACCAAAGCATTGGCCCACCTCTTTCATAAACATTTCCACAGGCCGCTTTTTAACAATATTTATTGTCACAGGCTAGCAGCGTAACATCTTGTACGCCAACGATGACTTACCAAGCAATCTGTTCTTAGCGTCAAAACGTGATCTGATTGAATCCTCTTCAAGTTAGATTCTCTTGAGGTTCCGTTTTGGCATTGGTGGCCCAAGAGACCTAGGCTTATCGTCACGAGGGCTGGGCCTGTTGTTGTTACCTGGGGGCCGTGGTTTTGGCGGATCGTTGATACCTGTATGGATCTCCTTCCATTCGTATCCCAATGGCTGGTTCAACTCACGATCAGCAAGAAATTCCCACGGCGTTCCCGGGTGATCTTCAATTACACGTTGCAGATATATTCGTGCTTGCTGTGCTAACTTTTCCGTTCGCGAACCTACATTTACTACATTACTCGGTCGTAGTGTCCATGTGTCACTTCTTGGACTCTTAAATTGCATGCCTGCCTTGGCTCTTGCGAGCATTAAATTGTATGCGTCTGTCCGAACTTTCATCGCCAAGATTCGACCCATCGCCAAGTCATATCCTGCTTTCCACCGTTCTTCCTGAATCCTATCTCTATCTGGCAACCCTCTTAAAAGTTGACCATGAATAAGATCAATTCTTGGCTGTAAAACGGCGGCACTTCTTTGTGCTAAAGAAAGCAGGTTGGCCAACTCGCCTTCACTTTTTTTAGGGAAAATTGTTTCCGGAGAAGTCATTGGCTTTAAATTTGTCGCTGCTGCTGCCATAACAAGCGATTGCTTTGCTGCATTAGACGATATGCTCTGTTTTAATTTTGCTGATGATAGGTAATCGGGCTGATAATCCCGAAGTGACTCTGGGTCAAAAAAATATCGAATCCGTGATGACATTGGCGAGGTCGCGCGGTCATTCACACGACCTCGCACGTTACGATTTGCGTGAACGGCAATATACACACCACCAGTCTGATAACAAATTTTTGACAAGCTAAATGGACCAAAACCTGAATCAATTGCCTCGTCTGAAAAAGCATCCTCGCCGACTTGTATCGACTCAGGAAACAACGTTTCTGGCCCTTGCTCTACAACGGCCCAATCCTCGACCGAAGCATATGATGGATCAAACTCAACGTATTTCATTTCAATAAATCGTTGTCCAAAAGGCGCAGGCACACCAACAACATATACGGCAACACCTAACCGCCGACAAATAATTGCAACTTGATCTGCAAGAACTTGGTCATCGCCGACTTCATCCGTAAAAACTACAACCATCCCACTTGAACGACCAACTCGTCGAGTAGCATGTAGACGCTCCGCTGCAGCACGAATCGCGGTAAATGTTTTTTCGATACCGCTATTATCGATTTCGATTCCTTGAATTGCTTCAACAACTTCACTAGAGACACGTGTTGGATTATTCACAATGAATTGAAATCGTTGGCCATATGCCAAGACAAGGTTTGTCAAACCAACCGGTGCATCTCCTTGATCACTAGGACTCAGCTCACGAAAAACTCGTTTCAACCGACTTGCTATATCCTGACGCTGGCCTGCAAGACTCACAGATTGATCAAAGACCCAGCACACAGTCGTTGGGGCATCCTCAAGAGAACGGGCTATCTCGAGACTCAAACGATCGACTGCGCCAGCTGCTCCCGTCGCAGCCACACCAACATTCACACCGACAATGTTTTCAATAAGTTGATCAACTTCGTTTGGTCCCATAGATTCAAAGCTGACGGGCTCGATACGCAAAGCATCACTCAACAGGTTACTCGGCACCGGTGGAACCAAAGAAACGTCAGCCTTCGTTGATGAAATTGCTTCAGCAACCGTAACACCTCGTTCACTTAATGCACCTAGTTCCTTTAAGTCTTCATCAGAAATCTCTAACTCTTTTGGCTCAAATACAAACTCTGGTTCTGGCTCTAGGATTGGTTGTTCAATCTGAATTGCCGGAGCATGAACAAGCTGAGGGTCGATAGTGATACCAGCTAGACAAAGCAGCACCCCTCCGTGTAGAGCAAGGCTTATCAACCAGCTGTACTGCCCTTTTTTCTTTCTCAGCAGATTTTCTTTCACCACGCCTGGAACCGGTGGTGGCAGAACATCGTTTCGTGACGGCGTTGAAGAAGACGAAGACTGCGGTGTCGAACAGTCGTTTTCCGATGATAAAAAATCACTGGGATTCATCACAAATCACTTCGTACGAGAAAAGTCACCAACTCAGGCATATTTTGATAAATTATAACCTTTGATTAGTGTTATTTCTCTTGGATACTTTCCGATGACCGACCACGCTCAGAAAAGTACAGCATTTAATTGTTATTTTCCGAATAAGAGACCGAAACAAGGCCACAAGGACACACCTCTTTTGGGCCTCAAATTCCACCCCCACGAACCAAAGACATCTGGGAGGCAAACGGTTACAGAGCATGTACTGGCTCTCTGTCTCATCGTGAACCTTTTGGCAACACCGACAGCCTTGGGAACTGATACATCGGCTGATCCCAAGTCTCCATTCGATAAAAAACCAGCTGCCGGCTCCCCCTTCTCACCCTTCGACAAAAAACCAACCACCAAGTCACCCTCCAATAAAAAGCCAACTAACAAATCACCCTTCGATAAAAAACCAACGACCAAATCACCCTTCGACAAAAAACCAACCACCGGATCATCCGTTGACAAAAAATCAACCATGAAGCCACCATCCATCGAACGTGTCAGAGAACTTAAAACATCTGATGGGGTTCGTTTGGAAATGGCGTATTATCCACCAAAAGGAAAAGCAATTGCGACAGTTATTCTTGTCCACGACCTCAACGGCTCTGAAAAAAGCGTGCGAAGGCTCGCTGCTGGCTTACAAGAAGCAGGCTGTGCAGTTGCAGTTCCTGACCTCCGAGGACACGGCAACAGTAAAAGTGAAGGCCACGACGTTTCAAAGAAAAAACTTACGGTAAATCAGATACGTATGATTCCTGCCAGTGGCGGCGGCAGAATTCGTAATTTTGCTGCCATAAAGGGTGACCTCGAGACTGTCCGGAACTGGCTTCAACAAAAAGAGTCCGAGGGCGACATTGATCTTGATCGGCTTTGCATAATCGGATCTGGACTCGGTGGAACATTAGCAGCAACGTGGGCTGTAGCAGACTGGAATTGGCTTCCAAATACTCAAGGCCCACAAGGCCAACAAGTCAAAGCTATCATTCTCATCAGTCCTGTTTGGGCTGACCAAGGTATCTCTATGACAAACGCTCTAGGTGCTCGAACACGTGACGGTCGTGACATCAAACCGTTACTGGAAGACCTACCAGTCATGATTATCGCCGGAATAAAAGACCGACAATCTGGACAGCTTTTCAAACGACTCAAAGGCGCTCGTCCCATGAGTTGGTCTCAGGAATCTGCTGACGGAACAAAACAGCAGAGTAAAAGGAAACCTCTGCCAAGCCAAAATAAAACAGGTTCGCTTGTCTTCGAGGAGATCAATTCGCCACTTCGAGCAGATAAACTTGCATCGCTGCCCTCTGGAAACCGTACTCCGCTCCAAATGTGTGTACAGTTCATTTCTGAAAACTTGTCAGTTAGTAACTGACGCGATCCACTGATGAACTTATTAGCCGGGCAAAAATATTTCTATATGATTCCCAAACAGGAATATTCATTGTCTAACAATTATGGGAGTCGCAACTCCGTGCCAGGGACAAGTAAAGCGGGACTACGCAACCGATCACGGTTCGCATTAAAAATTGAGCCTGCCATGTTCGCATTGCCGTACACCCGTTGAGCAAGTGACGCCAATGTCTCACCGGGGGCCACACGAATCATACCGCGACTCTGAGCGGTGATTGTTTTATCAGGATAAATTGAGTGAAGTTCTGGTGCACGCCCAAGCCACGGGCTACCTGTGGCTTTGTTTGGAGTGCTTGGATATGGTTGATCAAAGATTTCTTTTGGCATTGATGTGGCCTGAATTGTTGCCCCACGAGGCTCTTCCATACGGGTCTCTTCAGTCGGTTCAATCCGATGGGCATTTCCGTGCACCGAACTTTTACCAAAGACTCGCCACGCAGGAGGCACGACCATCTCAAAGCCAATTGGTAGGACTTCCGGACTAGACAACCTGTTAGCGTTGACCTGCCATAGCGCTGATGCCGCACGAGGGTGTCCATACAGTCGTGTTGCAATTCCCGTGAGGTCGTCTCCATCCTGTACCAGGTAAGTTTCAGGAATAGATTCCGGCGTGTGCCTACGTGGACCTCTTCTTTTTTTTGAGGTTTGATCCATCTGATGCTGCGCAACATCCTTCGATCCATCCAACAAGGGTGGTGGTGGCATTTCAACGGTTGTCCGGTATGCCCCGTACAAATTTGGGGTTGCAGTGCCCAAGGAATGCTCTTGCATTCTCTCTGGCATTCTCTCTGGCATCCTCTTGAGTAACTCCGCTGGTACCTGAGAAGATACTGCGGTTTCCTTCGGCAGGTTCTGTGATGAACCTGACGGATCATGCGCATGTCGAGATTTATCAGTTTTTCCAGAAATTGATGAAGGAATCGTAAAAGCATGAATTGTGGACGGTGTTGTTCCTCCTTGAAAAGTCCGATCCACATTGTGCGGGGGAACTGGCTCACTCATTGCCGCACCGAATATTGAAGTAATCAGCGGGGCTGCAACAAAACCCCCGGCTATTACCATTCCTAGACCGACAAGAAACCGAGAAAACTGAACAAGACTTGTCATACGTTCACCACCTAAATGCTGAGAAACGCATTGTGCAGACACGACTTGGCCCACACAATTGCTGCATCCTTGCAATGAATCACCTACACTCAATCGCGCACTCCAAACGCATGCCAAATATGCATTATTTTTTATTGACAGGCGTTCCAAAAAACAAATTCCTTACGAAATTCATCTTCACGAGACCTATGAAGCGGCCGAACAACCAGCATGAACCGCAATGTTTCCCACCAAGATTATTGTATTGGCTTTGCAAGGACCTGGCGTTTTGTAGATGTTGTATTCACCGCATTGCCTTGCAACCAAAGTACGATTGGTGAAGCAATCACGATTGTGCTGTAGGTACCACTAATGATCCCTACAAGAATCGCAAAGGCAAAGGCGTGAATACCCTGTCCACCCAAACAGTAAAGAATAATGGCAGCTAACAAAGCTGTCCCTGATGTCAAGATTGTTCGACTCAATGTTTGATTGATTGCTCGATCAACCATCTCCTCCGAAACAGTGGAACTCTTACCTCGTATTTCTCGCATCCTATCAAAAATGACAATCGTGTCATTGATCGAGAACCCTACAATCGTAAGTAGTGCGGCAACAACATCCAGACTAATCTTGAAGTCATCGACAAGTGCCCACCCCAAATACGGAGCAACAAAAACGCTCAGAGCGATGCAGGCTATTGTCACAAGAACATCGTGCAACAATGCAACAACCGCCGCTAACCCAAACGCCACATTCTGAAAACGCAGCCAGACATAGGCGACGATCATCACAAGGCTTGCCAAGAGAGCATAAACAGCCGTCACCTTTGTATTTCCAGCAACTTTTCCACCAATCCGATTTGCTGAAAGATAAATTGGAGTACTCGCTAGCTGACCTGCAACCTGCTCTAACACCTCACGGGTTGCTTCTGGGGCAAGCGCCGTCGACAACGACCATGTGCGATACGGTTTCGTCTTTGTTTGCATCACCGACGATGTCAATTCGAAGGCGACCCCCTCGTGACCAGCTTTCTTAAAAGCTTGCTCGATGGTCTCCTGTAACGTTACTTGATTTATTTTCTGTGGAAAATCCAACTCCACAGCTGTGCTTAGTGATTCAAGCGACTGAGGACGTTTGCTCGCGTCGGCACCCGCATCGCTATCGGCTTCGCCTTCACTATCCTCACCACTTCTTGCTTCATCAGAAGCTTTACTGGCAGTTGAAAAAATTTCGCCAAAACCCATAGAGTACGTGGCCAGCCGCCCTGGAAATGCACTCCGAAGCGTTTCCTCTACTACTTCAGAACTGCGTTCCGAAGAATCAATCTTATATCGCAAATTTGGTGCAACATCACCAACTGTTACTGAACTGACGGCAACGTCCGGCAATCCAGAAACAGCCTCTCGTACAGACGAAATATCGAGCCCCTGGTCATCTTTAAACGCCACCTGAACACTTGTTCCACCGGTAAAATCAATATCAAAAATTCCTTGGCCTCGCTGCCATACTGCAACCAGACCCACGGAAATAAAGAGCAACGATACAATAACTGCCGGTCGAACCCATCGAACGAAGGCATAATTTGTCTTACCAAAGAAGCGAGCCATCGAAAGCTTTTTCAGCAGACGTTTCTGCTCAGCGATATCAAAGATAACTCGTGAACAAAAAACGGCCGTAAACAAATTAAGTGATAGGCCAAGAATCAACGTAACCGCAAAACCCTTGAGTTGATCTGTACCGATTGAAAATAGCACGATACCTGTGATAAGGGTGGTTAAGTTAGAGTCAACGATGGTTGAGAAGGCCCTTTGAAAACCATTTCGAATAGCCATTCGAACAGACGCGCCGCGGTCCAACTCTTCACGCATACGTTCATAAATCAACACATTTGCATCGACAGCCATTCCCACAGAAAGCACAAGGCCAGCTAATCCAGCTAACGTGAAGGCAGCCTTGATGGAAATCATCAGAGCCACAACCAGAATAATATTTAGCACCACAGCTAAATCAGCGACGAGGCCTGAGAACCTGTAATACATAAGCATGAACGTCAGGACAACAATTGTCGCCAGCAACATTGCCTGGGCACCGGAGCGGATCGTATCCGCCCCAAGCTGTGGACTAATTTTCTGCTCACTAATCGGTTCGCTGTACAAAGCAGCCGGTAAACTGCCGGCATTTAACACACCAACCAAGAACTCAACATCTGCCTGCTTGAAGCTTCCAGTAATCTGGCCATCGCTCGAAATCGTACTTCGAATAGTTGGGGCCGACAGCAGCACCCCATCGAGAACGATTCCAAGACGACTTAGCAAACGGTTCGCTGGGTCAGGCAAGTTTTGACTTGTGAGTGTTCCAAAAAGTGCTGCCCCTTGTGAATTGAAAGAAAAATTTACACATGGCTGTAAATTTTGGTCGTATCCGCCTGAAGCCCGTGATAAGAAATCACCCGTCACGTCAAAACGATCAAGGGCTACAAGGACTTCGGGGGTTCCGTCACCAGTTTCTCGTATTACCAAGGTCGTATCACCGGCTGGATTAATTTTTTGTGTATCGAGCTCTATCCATCTACCTACTGATCGCTCGCCCGAAGCCACAAGGCTTCCAGAAGAAGAAGTTGCTTTCTCGATAAGGTCTTTGTGCCTTGGGTCCTGTGGGTTTGCGACTATCCGAAACTCCAGGACTCCAGCACTCGAGACGATCCGCTTAATAAATTCGACTTCGGCTTGATCAACCTCGGGCACAATAACTTCGAGCTGGTTTAAGCCATACTGGCGAACAGTTACCTCTTTTTGTCCACCTGGATTCACTCGACGACTTACGGCAGCGACGAGTTTATCCATGCTTACGCCACCATCTGGCTGTTTATCAGCATCAATTTCATAGACAAGTATCACGCCTCCTTTGAGGTCAATGCCCATCCGCGGTGGCCAACCAAGAGCAGTCACTACAAGGCCTGCAGAAAGAGCTACGAGCACAATCGACAAACGCCCCCAGAGGCCTGTTGCTTTCAGTTGCCTCGTGGCGACCCACGCCAGAAATGTTGGCACAAGAACAACAGCGAGTGTCAGCACCCAGACCGCCCACGACTCTTTCCACCACACTACAGAGGCGTTCTCAGCTACCTGAGCAAGCAATCCAAACCAGCCATCCATGCCATTCATCTCAATCTTCTTTCATCAAAAGTTTAATCAACAACGTGAGCCAGGCGGGCATCATGCCCCAGCGCTAGCCGCTTTTTCATCATCAGAATCAGTGAGCACTCGATTTATACTGGCCAACGTAAATGTAATTTTCGTATTAGAACTTTCGTCAACCTTAAGAACTATTCGGTCTTGCTCCCTATCTACATTTGAGACGGTGCCGACAATTCCAGACGCCGTAATAACACGATCGTTCTTTTTAACATCATTGAGAAGCTCTCGTTGTTTCCGCATGCGTTCTTTTTCAGGTCGATACAAAAGAAACCATGCCGCAACAACGATAAGAACCATCGGGAAATACGTAATCAATAATTCCAGCGGGCCCGCAGGGGGTTTCGAATCAGCCGCGAAAAGCTGCACTGAAATCATTGAATAGTCGAAAATTTTCATAAAGCGTACTCGGGGCTAAGTAAGGTCAAAACACTCCTCTGAAAAGAGCAAATGTAGTTCCCCAACGTTCCAATGGACAAGGCCGAATGCAGACGACCGGGACACAGGCCAACTCAACACCTCCACGAGCACGATAGCCTCAATTCATCCGAGTGAGAATATCTACCCGGGCCGCCTCAAATTGGTCGGCAACAATGGCCTCCCGAAGATACTTCATGAGTCGCTGATAGAAAGTAAGGTTATGAATAGAAGCCAAAACTGGGCCAAGCATCTCACCAGAAAGGAAGAGATGCCTTAGGTAGGCTCTGCTATGACGACATGCTACGCATGGGCAATCGGTTTCAACAGGTCGTTGATCCGTCAGATATCGAGAATTCCGCAGCCGTAACGGGCCGTCAAATGTGTAAAGCAGTGCATTACGACCACAACGGGTTGGCAGAACGCAATCAAACATATCGATCCCTACCGCAACTGCATTCACGATATCTTCAGGTTTACCAACCCCCATAAGATAACGCGGCTTGTCCGTTGGTAAATGTGGAACTGTTGCCTGAAGAGTCGAAGCCATTGCCTCTGGTCCCTCCCCCACCGACAGCCCACCAACTGCAAAACCTTCGAATGGCAGTGACCGAAGATGCTGAGCACTTACTGCGCGCAATTCCGGATCAAGCCCTCCCTGCACAATACCAAACATTGCCTGATCTGATTTTTGGCGAGCCTTAAGGCAACGCTCACCCCACGCGAGAGATCTCTCCATTGACTCAGAAACATCATTTCGGGATGCCGGAAGACCAATCACATGGTCAAGTTGCATTGCTATATCAGCTCCAAGCAGTTCTTGAATGGCAACTGCTTTCTCGGGAGTCAAATCTACTAGAGAGCCGTCTAGGTGTGACCGAAACGTTGCCCCGTGATCAGTTACCTTGACTTGCTGAGCAAGACTAAAAACTTGATAGCCACCACTATCCGTTAACGTCGGACCAGACCAGCCCATAAAGGCTCCTACGCCACCAGCCTGAGATACCAACTCTTCACCCGGACGAAGATGCAAATGGTATGTATTTGCAAGTAGCGTTGTGGCACCAGTCTCGGCAACACGACCGATATCCACACCTTTTACTGATGCGAGTGTTGCTACGGGCATGAAAAGTGGTGTCTGCACATGCCCATGCGGCGTAGTAAGAACACCCGCCCGTGAACCGGACGAATGAGCCACCTCAACATGAAAACCAAAGCCGTCACTCAAAAGATGCCGAACGCCTCAAGGCTATATCTGACCACGAGTCCCGCAGCAACCACGCTGACCATACTCATAAGTTTCACAAGAATATTGAGGCTTGGGCCACTTGTATCCTTAAAGGGATCGCCGACTGTGTCACCGACAATCGCTGCCTTATGGGCGTCGGTGCCCTTGCCTCCGTGTACACCGCTTTCAATATGCTTCTTGGCATTATCCCATGCTCCGCCTGCATTTGCCATGAAGACAGCAAGGCAGAAACCTGTCGTAAGACCCCCAACAAGAAGACCCATGACACCCCCGACTCCAAGAAGCAAGCCGGTTACAACGGGAGCCAATAATGCAAGCAAAGAGGGCAGCACCATCTCTCTTTGAGCCGCCTTTGTACTAATTGCAACAGGCGCTGCATAATCCGGCTTTTCAGTACCCGCCATAATCCCGGGCTTCTCCCGAAATTGTCGACGGACTTCTTCAACCATACCCTTCGCTGCGCGGCCTACGGCTTTCATTGTGAGTGCACAGAATACAAACGTACTCATCGCTCCGAGAAACATACCGACAAGCACCTTCGGATTCATCAGTGTCACATCATAAAAACGCATGAAGTCAGCCATTTTTGCTGCTCGTATTTCAACGAGGTCGTGTGCTGTCTGAAGCGATTTCGTCTCCGGCATTTTCTGTATGACAGAACCGCTTGGAAGCTGTTTGTAGTCGGGAATAGCTTCCAGCAGCTGTCGGTTATCAACAAGAAGCCATGTTTGATTTTCAACAGGTGTTGCACCAGCTTTGACAAGCACCTTGTCTGACACCTTCACCCAGGACCCGGTCTGTGCAGCACCACTCTCGGTTACCGTAACAGCTGACTCACCCCATCTTTCAAATCCAATGCGTACTTCCTCGACATAAGCCGCCAATAGCGCCAAGGCAGTCAAGGCAGCTGAACCGATTGCAAACCCTTTCCCCGTTGCCGCTGTTGTATTCCCGAGAGCATCAAGGGCATCAGTTCGCTCTCGCACAAACTCTGGCATCTCTGCCATCTGGGCATTACCTCCTGCATTGTCAGCGATCGGGCCATAGGCATCGGTTGCCAGAGTAATACCGAGCGTAGAAAGCATGCCGACTGCTGCGATTCCCACACCATAAAGGCCGAGAGCGAAATCACCTGGGTCAGCATAACTGAAATTATTTGCAAATCCGAAAGCCAGTAGTGTCGCCACGCCAGTCACCATCACTGGAGCCCACACCGAGAGCATTCCTTCGGCAACACCACCAATAATGATCGTAGCCGGCCCGGTCAAAGCTTGATCGGCGAGTTCTTTTGTTGGTGCGAACTCATTACTTGTCGAATACTCTGTCCATTTCCCAATAAGCCAACCTGCTACAAGACCCACAACCACGCTCATGCCAACACCGATATGAGACCACCCGAGCAACAAGAACGTGAGCACAATAGCTGCTCCAACGATTGCAAGCGTGGAAAGGTTAATACCACGTGCCAAGGCTGCTAGAAGAGATCTTTGTGATGCATCTTCTTGCGTCTTGACCTGCCAGATCCCCCAGACAGACAGACCAATACCTGCAGCGGCGATCATAATTGGCAAAAAGAGCGCTCTAAGTTGCATGAAGTAGTCGGCTTCCGTGACACCAGCAAACGCAGCAACACCCAGTGCCGCCGTAGCAAGAATGCTACCGCAATAACTTTCGTACAAATCGGCCCCCATACCAGCTACATCACCAACGTTATCACCAACGTTATCAGCAATTGTTGCTGGGTTACGAGCATCGTCTTCTGGAATGTCCTGCTCAACTTTACCAACAAGATCAGCACCAACATCTGCCGCTTTCGTGAAGATACCTCCGCCAACACGGGCAAACAGCGCTTGCGAACTTGCTCCCATTCCAAAACACAGCATGGTGACAGTAATTTCTTCAAGCGACAGTGGCGATGAAAACAAGGGAACAACCCAATACAAAATAAAGAACCACACAACAATATCGAGCAGGCCAAGGCCAACCACAGTGAGCCCCATCACAGCACCTGACCGAAACGCTACCTGAAGGCCATCATTCAGACTCTTCTCAGCACCGGCCGCAGTTCGATTGCTCGCAAGTGTCGCCGTCTTCATACCGCACCAACCAGCAAGGCCAGAAAACAAACCGCCTGAGAGAAATGCAAATGGCACCCAGGCACTTTGCACATTGAGGCCAAAAGCCATAAAGAGAAGCACCGCGAAGATAACCACAAAAAAGCCGGCGACTACTTTGTACTGCTGCCTAAGGTATGCATCTGCGCCTGTTCGCACATAACCAGCAATTTCAATATTTTTTTCCGATCCTCCTGACTGGCTTTCCATCCACTGATAAAACTGCCATGCCTGCCAAAGAGCGTATCCAGAGCCGACAATTCCAGCGATCCAGAACAGCCCGTAGAGGCTGAAAAATGATACAGATGGAGATACTCTGCTCGCATCAGAAGCCTGGACAAAAGAAGGCGTAAGCAACACCGTAGCGGCGACTGCGGAGAAAGTTTTCACGGACGTTCAACTCCAGGGAAGTGAATATGTGCTAGTAAAATCCTCGTGCGATTACTCACCAAGGACGTGTTTATAATCAAGAACTGTAACTCTTACAAAAAAAACATGTCAAACTGATTTGCCAGTTGTATCAAATTTCCTCCACAAATCATCATGACAGCCGGCATAAAGCAGGCATGGAGCTGAACGCAATCATCCAGAACTATCACATTTGATTCGACCATCAACCACAGATCGACCAATCGAATAGTACAGAAATCCGCTCGAAAGCATTTCTGAGCAATCGAACAGATTTCGTCCATCAAAGATCACGTGACTCGCCATAGCGGCCTTCAGTGCTTTAAAATCAGGCCGACGGAAATCTCCCCACTCTGTCACAATTGCAAGTGCGTCTGCGTCAGCAGCAGCATCAAGTGGACTTGAAGCATACTCAAGCTGACTTCCATAGAGCTTCTGCACATTACCCATTGCTTCCGGGTCAAAAACTCGAATCTTCACCTGGGCTGCGAGAAGCATATTTATAAGCTCGAGCGCCGGAGCATCTCGAACATCGTCTGTGCGAGGCTTAAAAGCAAGGCCCCAGAGGGCAATTCGGCGGCCAGCGAGATCGCCGTCGAAAAATTCTTCTATTTTCTTTCCAAGAACTTGTTTTTGCCTGATGTTCGCTTCGTGCACAGCCTGCAGGATGCGGAATTCACTCGACCGCTCACGTGCCATGGCTGCGAGCGCTTGCACGTCCTTTGGAAAACAACTTCCTCCATAGCCAGCGCCAGGAAATAAAAACGAGAATCCAATTCGGCTATCATGACCGATTCCCCGCCTGACATCGTCAACATCAGCTTCCATTCGTTCACAGAGATTAGCAACTTCGTTAATAAAACTAATTTTTGTTGCCAAAAGTGAATTGGCAACATATTTTGTCATCTCAGCACTTTCCGGCGTCATCACCAAGAACGGTCTCTCCGTTCGCAAAAATGGCAAATACAGCCGGCGTAATTTTTCAGCAACCTCGGGAGCACGCACACCCACAACTACACGATCAGGCCGCTGAAAATCTTCAATCGCTGCCCCCTCCTTCAAAAACTCTGGGTTACTCGCTACCTGACACACTCGGCCCGTAGCTTGCAGCAGTCGTTGCTCAATATTGGCGGCAGTGCCAACAGGTACCGTACTTTTTGTGATGACAACGGTTTCTTCACCAAGATACTGGGCGACTGATTCCACCGCAGCCTGAAGCGCAGACAAATCAGCCGAGCCGGTCGCGGTTGGTGGCGTTCCAACCGCAAGGAAAACAATCTCAGCGGCTGCAATTGCTTCGTGCGTGTCGCTGGTAAAGTGCAACCGTCCAACTTTTACATTTCGTTCCACCAGCTCTTCAAGACCTGGCTCATAAAATGGAACATTGCCATTTTTAAGAACAGCAACTTTTTTTTCATCAACGTCAAGACACGTGACATCGTTACCGCTGTCAGCCAGACACGTACCAGTAACGAGCCCAACATAACCTGTACCAACTATTGCTATCTTCACTTTGGGTTATTCCAGTTTTAAAACCAAACTATGCTTTCTCGGCGCCGCCCTCTGGTGCGTTCTCTGGTGCGTTCTCTGGTGCGTTCTCTTGCGTGTTCTCTTGCGTGTTCTCTTGCGTGTTCTCTGGCGTGTTCTCTGGCGCACCCTCTGCCGCTTCCTCCTGTTCACTTGGAGGCACCGGCACAACTGCAGCAAGTGAATCTGAATCATCCAGCCGCATGATCCGCACTCCCTGCGTATTTCTGCCTATGGATTTTATCTCTCCAACGTTTACCCGTTGTAATTTCCCGCGGCCAGTCATCATGAGCACTTGATCGTCATCTTGTACCGAAACGACCGACACAACCTTGCCATTACGGGCTGTTGTCTTAATGTCACGTACGCCTTTTCCACCACGACGCTGCGTCCTGTACCGCATGCCACTCGACTCTGTTTCAGAATCATCAGGGGCGGGGGCCGCCGAAGTTTCTCCTTCCACAAGTGGCGTGCCTGCACCAAAAGGTGTTCTCTTGCCATACCCTTTTTCACACACCGTAAGAAGTGTCGCGGAGGGGTCGGCAACAACTATCCCAACAAGACTGTCATCCTTCCCGAGCTTAATACCCCGTACACCACTGGTATCACGACCCATCGGACGGGCATCCGATTCTGGAAACCGAATTGCCATACCCGAGGCCGTTGCCAAAACCAGTTCGTCGCCCGGCTTTGTAACAACAGCACCAACAAGTTCGTCACCCTCTTTTAATTTAACTGCAATGAGGCCCTTGGTTCGACGTCGACGATACTGCTCAAGAGGTGTCTTTTTCACCGTGCCGCTGCGAGCCGCGAGCAGCAAACATTGATCCGGATCATCGAAACCAGAAACTGCTCGGCACTCCGCAACTCTTTCACCTTCTTCAAACTCCAATAAATTCACAAGATTTCGGCCTTTTGAATCACGTGCGAGCTCAGGCAATTCAAAGACACGCATTGAGAAAACCTTGCCTCGTGTTGTGAACACTAGCAGCCAATCGTGTGTACTTGCTACGAAAAAATGCTCGACAGGGTCTGACTCATCGACCCGAGCGCCCGTGAGGCCTTTGCCACCTCTTCGTTGGGCTCGATACGTATCTGCTGCAGTCCGTTTCACATAGCCAGACCGAGTGATTGTGACGACCATCGTCGATTCCGTGATCAACTCTGCCATGTCACGAATATCGGCAACTTCGCCGCTTATCTCTGTCCGTCGAGGCTCCGCATACTTTGAGTCAATCGCTAGAAGATCTGCACGGATTAATTCACGAATATTTGACTCATCCGACAGAATCCGAAGGAACTCACGAATCTTGCTCAGTAGTTCACTATGTTCGCCTCCGAGCTTCTCTTGCTCGAGGTTTACGAGCTGCCCTAGCGTCAGACGCAGCACCGCATCTGCTTGAACAGGAGACAAACCGTAAGTATCGGACTTACCTCGCTCATCTTGAAGAAGTTCAAACCCTTCTTCACCAAGAGCTCTTTGAAGCAAAGATGCTGGCGCCTCGATCTGCATCAACCCCTGCTTCGCTTCCGCCTGTGAAGAAGAATTACGAACTATTTTGATTACTTCATCAATATTCGCCAAGGCGACCAGAAGACCTTCGAGCGTATGTTTTCGATTTCGTGCACGGGCAAGAAGATGCTGCGTCCTTCGACGAATCACTGTAGTGCGATGACGCAAAAACTCTTCAAGCATATTTTTAAACGAAAGCATCCGAGGCTTACCGTCAACAAGTGCAAGAAAGATGAGTGAAAAAGTTGTTTGAAGTGGCGAATATTGATAGAGCTGATTCAAGACAACATCTGGGTCAGCATCCCGCTTCAACTCCAAAATTAGTCGTACCGGCTCTTTGAGGTCACTTTCATTACGAATCCCAGAAATACCTTTGATCCGATCGTCGCTCACCTGATCAGCAATCTTCTCCTCAATGGCATCACGTGTCTGTTGATACGGAATTTCAGTAATCACGATCCGGTTACGATTCTTCCCAAATTCTTCGACGTGAGCCCGAGCCCGAAGCGTAATTGTGCTTCTTCCAGTGAGATATCCCCGCAATAAAGCCTCTCTGCCCATAACAATTCCACCAGTCGGGAAGTCCGGGCCAGGAACAATCTCAAGCAGCTCTGCCATTGATGTATCCGGATTATCTATTAACTGCACCAGTCCGCGACAGACTTCACCAAGGTTATGAGGAGGAATGCTTGTTGCCATACCAACAGCAATGCCACCCGCACCATTGACAACCAGGTTGGGAAAACGACTTGGTAGCACGACAGGCTCTGTATTTCGCTCATCGTACGTCGGGACAAAGTCGACCGTGTCGAGATTGATATCATCAAGCATCTGGGATGCAATGGCTGACAACCGAGCTTCGGTATATCGCATAGCAGCAGCAGGCAACCCGGCGATTGATCCAAAATTCCCCTGCTTGTCAACGAGCACATGTCGCATATTCCATTCTTGCGCCATGCGAACAAGCGTCGGATAGATCACACTTTCACCGTGGGGATGATAGTTACCGCTGGTGTCACCAGATATCTTCGCGCATTTCACCCGAGAAGAACCTGGGGACAGATTCAGATCATTCATGGCAACCAGAATCCGTCGCTGTGAAGGCTTCAAGCCATCACGAACGTCAGGGAGTGCCCGACTCACAATGACGCTCATAGCGTATGTCAGGTAACTCTCTTTAAGTTCTTGCTCAATTGGCAAATCAATGAGTCGGGTACCATCCTGAGCCCGGTTGGTAGCTATCTCTTTCGACTGACCGTCATTTGTCGGTCCACTGCTATCATTCGCTGATGGCTGCTCATTCGAAGCATCATCAGCAGGGGTGTTTTCATCAGCCAAGGGGTGCGTTCTCCCGGGAATGGACCGCTTCAAAAGGCGGTAACTTGATCTTGAACATACCCGCCCCAAGCAGGCGGTCAACCGGCCTTAATATACCTAAAAAAACGCAACTTTGTACGGCTTGACCGGCATCGCTCCTGCTTCTACCCTCCCGCTCCGTTCCTTTCATCCACTTTGGGCGACGCTGGTGATATTCAGAAGCCCCTTTATTGCAATCCTGATCATCATAATTTCCGCAACTACCACTCTTTTGCCGGGGCTGGGTTCGGCACCACTTTGGGATGAAGATGAGCCCAAAAACGCTGCCTGCACATTAGCAATGCTGGATTCGGGTGATTGGATTGTGCCGACGTACAATGGTGCCCTTCGTGTGGAAAAGCCTCCATTAGTCAATTGGATACAAATCGTAGGAGTTTCACTTTTCGGTCGTAACGAATTTGGTGTTCGCATAGGGTCAGTCTGCTTAACAATCGGCACGTGTTTGCTCACCTGGTGGATTGGTCGTCTTCTCGCAGGACCGTTTGCCGGCCTCCTGTCTGGCCTTGTCATGTCAACATGTATCTGGACAGCAGTAGGTGGGCGAGCCGCAACCCCTGATGCAGCACTCGTATTCTGTACTACCATGGCTGGAGCGTTTTATGTTCACGCTATTCAGCGGGACTCTGTACTTCAAATAACTCGTTTGCATGCTGTAGGCATCGGTCTGGCATGCGGGTTTGCTGTCCTAGCGAAAGGTCCTGTTGGTATCGTTTTACCAATGGCGGCATTTCTGCTCACTGCATGCGTACTGCACAACAAATCTATTTTCACGTGTGGCAAATCTTGGATTTATCACGTTGTAACCTCTCTCCGCCCTCTCACAATTTTTGCGGTGGCTACAGCCGTCGCATTACCGTGGTATGTATTAGTCGGAGTGCGTACAAACGGACAGTGGATTCGAGACTTCCTACTCATTCATAATGCCGGTAGATTTTTAGCTCCCATGGAGGGGCATTCCGGATCATTCCTCTATTATCCAATGATACTCGCCATTGGGTTATTTCCTTGGTCAATTATTCTGCTAGCCGTACCAGCTCATACTGTATTTCTTTGGCAAACAAAACGTCTGTCGAGTTCACACTTTCGCACTGTTGCTTTTTCTGGAGTTTGGTTTCTTGTCTGGATCGGAACTTTTGCGATCGCTGGGACAAAACTTCCTGGCTACATCTGGCCCGCATACCCAGCTCTTTCAATCGTCACTGCCCTCTACCTTGCGGACTGGATTCGTGGCCGTACCGGCTGGGAAACAATGCTTTTCTGGAACATGCCATCGGATAAGGCTCGTGCTTTAGTCATGAACATTGGGTGGTTTACACTTTCAGCCGTTGGCATCTGTCTCGCCATTGGTATTCCTCTTCTCTCACAAAAATTTGCTCCAGGAAATGAATGGCTTGGAATCCTTGGGCTGCTTCCAGTCATAGCCGCGGCTACTGCCTTCTTGCTCCAGAGACAAGGACGTGTTGGGCTGGCTATAAGTGCTCTGACAGCTTTTTCGATTCTCTTCGTAGCAACGCTTGGTGGTCTCGTATCAGTGCGACTTGCTCAACATCAGGGCACCTCTACTCTTCTAGCCGCCTTGTCGCCGTCAGCACGAGAAGGAAACTGGGCAAGCATCAAGACGCCTCGACCGAGCCTTGTCTTCTACACACAAAAGACGGTAAAAAAACTAAACAACATCAGTGCAGGTATTGAGCATCTTCGCACTGATCCTGCAGCAAAGCTCTTAATTGAAGCTGATGAGGTGCCCGCTATCCTGCCACACCTCCCCGCTGGATTTGGAATACTGTGCGAGAAACCGAGTTCCATTGATATGGGCCTCGCAATCATTGGAAGAATCCACCTTGGAAACACGCATTCACTTGCTCAAAGTCCCCCTCCTTACTAATTCGGACTACTGTCCTGCTTGGAGCCATGCTCATGAACCGGTTCAATTCTTTTATAACACGCCACTCCCAGATCTTTGTTTCTGTGGTGGCAATCGTTGTACTTGCCTCTGGGTTTATTGGAATGCCTTTCTGGGATGAAGATGAACCACGATTCGCTGCAATCGCTCAGACTATGGTTGAGACTGGTAATTGGACAGTTCCAATTTTCAATGGTGATCTTGCCGTTGATAAGCCAGTGCTGATGCATTGGTGCATGGCAGCATGCTTTTCAATATTCGGGACAAATGAACTCGCTGCCCGTCTTCCAGCCGCCATTGCCGCTTTGCTGACATCTCTTGCTCTTCTTCGGTTCGGGACACGCTGTTTTAACTCCTCGACAGGCATTGTCGCAGCATTTGCCTACCTCGGCTGTTTACTCGTCGCGATTGAATCTCATGCGGCGACGCCTGACTCTATTCTTGTAGCGCTTGCAACATGGGCGACCCTCCTGCTAGTCGAACCATTCCTTCAAGACCAACGTAAAACCGAACAACATAATGAGTCCTCTGCCCACTTGATTGCCAAATCCTCTGTTGGTACCTGGCACGCTATTCTTGCAGGTGGGTTACTCGGCCTTGGAGTCCTTTGCAAGGGACCAATTGGCTACATTGGGCCACTCGCTGTAGTTCTCAGCTGGGTATGGCTTGCAAAATGTTTGACTGCTGTAAAAGAACAGAAAAGTGGTGAGAGCTTCAAAGAGCAATTGCTTTCAACCACCCGGCAGGTCCTACAAAATGGAATTCCTGCTGCGTTTCGCACACTCCATCAAACTCGTTTTCTCATCGTAACCGCCGCAGCAATACTTATTGCAGCACCGTGGTACATAAGTGTCGGCATCCAGACTGATTGGGAATGGACGAAGGGATTCTTTTTTGTTCATAACGTTGGGCGTTTTGTTGCCCCTATGGAGAAGCACTCGGGCGGTTTCTTGTTTCATCCACTCACGATGCTTATTGGCTTTTATCCGTGGAGCTGCTTTCTACCACTTGCTATCTTTGCCGCACTTTATCGACTCTGGAAGGCTTGGCGAAATGAACAAAAGACACTTGTAGAAAATTCTCATGTTCTTGCATTGAGCCTGATTCTTCTTTGGATGGGCGTTTGGATTGGTGGATTTTCCATCGCCGCTACCAAACTACCGAATTATATCATGCCGGCTTACCCCGCGGCTTCTCTCCTTGTTGCTGCCCTTGCTCTCGAAGCTGTTAAGCGAAAGACATGGCTTTACCCAGGATGGATGAGTATCGGTGTTGCAGGAATCGCTTTTGGGGGAATTGCAACGAGTGCAACAATTTTGATTGCCTCGTTTTACGGATTAACAGGAAGCGAACCTGCCGCAGTCATCGGACTCGTTCCCCTAGCCGGTGCGGTGTGGCTCGTGTGGGGTTCAAGGGAACGGCCAGCGTATGCTGTCAGTACAATGGTTGTTCTTGGGCTCCTTTATTCTGCCCTAGCTATTGGCCCTACCGCAGCATGGATTAGTCGTGCCAACACACTTCCAGGCTTAATTCAGCAGGCTCATACACACGCTGGGGGACACGCACGAATAGGTGCCTATTCTCAGATCACACCCAATCTCGTGTATTACGCCAAGGGTATTGTTCAACGCTGGCCCACTGATACTGCCACACAAGCCGTTGCCTTTTTATTGACGGGAACTGATGCGGTTGTCGTGATTCCCGAAGACCAATTTGATGAATTATCTTCTTTGCTGCCAGAAACTACCGGGGTCATCGGCCGTGCTCGACCATTATTTAAAAACCAAGACTTTCTCCTAGTGGCCAACTCACAAGAAGCCGTCTCGACACCCACAAAACGAACTGCCTCAGTTCGGAGAACGACAAAATGAGCGAACTGGAATGTCATGACTCAGCAATCTGTGCCCAATCGCCTGAGCGTCCATTACCTGGGCTCCTGTCACTTGTAATCCCTTGCTACAACGAAGAGGCTGTGATTGAAGCGACACATGCTAGAGTCTGTAGCATTGCACCAAGTCTCGGCATGCAAATGGAAATTATTTATATCGATGACGGAAGCAAAGACAATACTCTTGAAAAACTGAAACACCTTGCAACCGGTGACTCTCGTATTGTCGTACTTGAATTGTCTCGGAACTTTGGTCAGCAAGCTGCTATGTCTGCAGGCCTCGAAACGGCAAAAGGAGATGCCGTCGTAATTATTGATGCCGATCTCCAAGATCCACCTGAGGTCATTCTGGAGATGGTCGCCAAATGGCGAACTGGTATTGATGTTGCCTACGGACGACGAAAATCACGTGACGGTGAGGGCTTCTTCAAACTTATTTCGGCCAGCATGTTCTACAGATTCTTTGCCGCAATGATGCCATACTCAGTGCCGGTTGACACAGGTGACTTCAAATTGTGCGATCGTGCCGTAGTCGACACGGTCTGCGCTCTTCCTGAAAAACGTCGTTATCTCCGAAATCTCATTCCGTGGGCAGGATTTCATCATGCCCCCGTAGACTACGATCGAGATGCACGAACTGCTGGTGAAACAAAGTACTCTGTTTTCAAACTACTCTCTCTCGCGGCAGATGCATTGCTTCTCTCTTCCGATAAACCAGTACGAGTCATTTGGCTGTCGGCTTTCCTTTTTGCAATCGTTGGCGCGTCTGGACTAGCCGCTAGCCTGATTTCTTCCACACAAGACCAAACAGGATTACCTACAATACTTGCAGTTATTGGATTTATTTCTTCAGCACAGACAGCTGGAATTGCAATCGTTGGCGAGTATACAGTTCGATGCTATCGAGAAACTCAAAGTCGACCCACGTTTATTATTCGAAAAAAATACAACAATGTCATGTAAAACGCACTTGCATGCCAGTGTGGGACACACGGCCATTATCTGAAATGCGCTTCTACGAGTTGACGCCCGGTCACACCAAAGTTTCTAGATCTGCTTAGAGGGCTGCCTCAATTGCGGTTATGAGCACTGGGTCTTGGGGTGAAACACCAGATTTAAATCGACCGATCACCTCACCATTGCGATCAATCAGAAACTTCTCAAAGTTCCAACCCACCTCACCCGATGGGCTGGACGCCTCAGTAAGCGTTTTGTAGAGCGGCGCTTTGCCCGAACCCTTGACGGTTATTTTCGAAAACATATCAAAAGTCACACCATAATTCTTTGAACAAAACGATGCGATTTCACTGTCACTTCCTGGCTCTTGGGCACCGAAGTCGTTTGCTGGAAATCCAAGAATAACAAAGCCCTTGTCTTTAAAGGTATCATAAAGCTTTTGTAAGCCTGCATACTGCGACGTGTAGCCGCACTGGCTTGCCACGTTGACCACGAGTACAACCTTACCGTTGTACCCACTCAAATCTTTTTCTGTGCCGTCAATTTTCTTCATCGAACCGGTTAGAGGAGATGCGGCATCGCCTGTTGGGGACATGACAACCATTCCGACTACTACCAGTAAACCCACAGTGATTCTGATCAACGACAAGGAAATCATGTAACGCTCCTTACAGAAGTATTGCTTTCTTACGTGCGAACCTTGGACAACGAACATTCGCAGACGACGGAACGAACTTTGTGCCGACATCTTCTATCTGCCATAGTAACCTAATTCCCAAATCTGGCGCCTGTTAAAATAAGTTTACGAAACTGGCCCAGCCTGCACGACCGACTCGCCAGCTTCATCTGCGTAGGCCACAAAATTCTGGCGAAATTTATCTGCTAGATCGCGAGCAGCATCGTCCCATGCGATTGCGTCAGACCAAGCATTCCGGGGTATCAGTAACCGATCTGAAACACCAGGAACCTGACAAACTGCTTCAAGTCCAAAAATTGAATCTCGTTCAGTTGGAGCACTGTGTAGTGAGTTCGTATGAATTGCATCAATGATAGAACGCGTACTTGCCAAATCAATTCGTCTTCCCAAACCAATCCCACCCCCAGTCCAACCAGTATTAACTAGCCAGGCCTGCGCTTTGTGATGTCGAATTTTTTCTGATAACAAGCGGGCGTACACGACCGGATGGCGAACAAGAAAAGCTGCGCTATAACATGGTGAGAAGGCCAACTGTGGTTGAAACACACCCATTTCTGTCCCAGCTACCCGAGCTGTATATCCGGACAGAAATTGATACATCGCTTGTTCAGGTGTGAGGCGACTTATTGGTGGCAACACTCCAGAAGCATCACAGGTCAAAAAAATCACATGGTTTGGATGTCCCGCGACAGATGGCAGTTGAGTATTTTCTATATGCTCAAGTGGGTACGCTGCTCGGGTATTTTCTGTTATTGCACCTGAATCAAAATCCACCTCTCGAGTCAGTTCGTCATAAACAACATTCTCTAAAACCGCACCAAATCGAATAGCCTGATAAATCTCAGGCTCCTTATCCATTGCAAGCCCAATACACTTTGCATAACACCCTCCCTCAACGTTGAAGACTCCTTCGTCACTCCAGCCGTGCTCATCATCACCGAGAAGCCTACGACTTGGGTCAGCCGATAAAGTGGTTTTACCGGTCCCGGATAATCCAAAAAAAAGTGACACATCTTTCGATACTCCTTCATTCGCTGCGCAATGCATGGAGAGCACTCCCTTGGGTGGCAGCAACCAATGCATGAGTGTGAATACCCCTTTTTTCATTTCACCGGCATATTCAGTACCGAGAATAACTTGCTCCTTCCGCTCAAGTGAAATATCCACACTTGTGCGACTTGTCATCTGTGCCGTAAGTGAATTTGCGGGGAATTGACCTGCGTTATAAATGACACAATCTGGAGTACCAAAGTTCTCCAATTCCTCATGCGTTGGACGAATCAGCATGTTGTGCATAAAGAGAGCATGGTACGCGCGAGCGCAAATTACCCGAACTTTAATCCGATGGATGGGGTCCCAGCCAGCAAACCCATCAAATACATAGATTTGATCTCGTGTATTGAGGTAATCAATTGCTCGCTGGCGATTTAGAAAAAATGTATGTTCGTCAATTGGATGATTCGTACTACCCCACCAAACGTCCTTCTCTGATTCTCTATGACGAACAACATGCTTGTCCTTTGGACTTCTACCAGTTTTTGTACCAGATCGTATCGCTATTGCACCGCTTGAGACAACGCCTGCCCGCTCCCGCGTAAGTGCATCCTCATACAATCTCGCCGGCGATGCATTTCGAACCACCACAGGTACGGTTATTTCTTGAGGACTTAGATCAGCATAAATTGGCACATTTCACTCCAGCAACGATTCGTTTCGGGAAATCAACAAGCTGGTTTCTCTCCAAGATCAAACCAGTAGATATACCTAGCTACATAATGCCGCATGCCAGAACAAAGGCACTCAAGAGAAGACCACAACCAACAATCAACATTACCACCCCGACTGGGCTCGGTTGCACACGTAGACGACGGCACATTCTCCTCAAACGTCGGCTCAAATCGATCCACGCTTCACTAGCTTCACATGACTGAAGGACGACGATACTCACGGTACGCAGAGAGCCATTTCCCTCCACGTGTGCCTGAAGACCAAGAGTCGGTAAGGCCACACTTTCACCTGCCCATCGCACTACCGGATCAACTGCGGCCGCATTCTGTGCCACCAAAGGTCGAATTTGCTCAACGGTGGCGTTGTAGATAAGCAGCCGAGGCCTTGCGAAAAGAATGCATACCGCAACGACTAAAGCGTACAGAAGGAGTAAAATGATCTCGCCCCAGGGTGAACCGCCTAACAGCGGCTGAATTGCAGCGAGTGGACCTACCGCCACAAGCCCCGAAAGTGCCAAGCCAAGTAATGCACTATCCCATGCCGCAGATATCACAAGCGGCCGATGACGAAGTTGAAGCCCGCCCATGACACAGCAGTAAACCCCAAGGGGGACTAACGCTATCCAAAATGGAAGGCTGTCAAGCCAGAAACTCATGACTCGTCCTCACTCGACGCAGGAAATGCTGACTCAATGTTACGGAAGTGGCTCTACCTTACTGAAGAAAAACCAGTGCAGACATTGCAAGCAACCAGACAGCCTCAGCAATCACCATAATTATTAAGAAGACATATTCACGCTTCCACTGTAGCATCAATTTCTTCGCTCCTTGATCAAGGTGATTCTGGCAAAGCAAAGACAATATCTCTCACGAATGCATCTTCGAAATTGTACACGTCATGAAAATCATCACGACTATCATCACTCGTCTTTCTCATTTGCCCGATATCTATCATGTTGAAGACGATTTCACCGAAATCTGCCGTTCCACAAATGCCCCATGACGCCAACACTTTGGTAGCCAGGTATCCATACTGTTGCTGAGCATATTGTCGGGATGCCTCACACAAATCCTGACCACTCACATGCTTCTCACTTTTCTTTTTTCCTCGACTTGGCTTCGCGTCATTGGATTTTTCCTGTTCACCCATACCGAGAGATTCTTGAGCAAAAGACAAGGCTTCAAGGATGAACAGATACGCGTCCAACGAATATCTTTGGTCACGTTGGAGTAAGTCTGCCAGCGGGTGATTAGGGTCAATAAGAGGCATGCGTTTCTCTCAGAGTGATATGATTAATAAACATACCACATACATCTGAGGATATCGTAGCGGCTGATCTCAATAAATCAGTTCCCAGACGCCTGCTCTTCAATAAACGTGTATCCCAACGGGGTCAGCGGCCTTGAAAAATCGCGGATAAGATCGAGGCCTCGATCTATCAGGCTTGTTCGAGGGTCAAACTGATACACATCTCGATCTTGGCCTCCTGGCTTAAATATCTGAATTGCAAAGGGCATCAGATCTTTGGCCCGAAGAATGAGTTCGACCTTTGAGAAATTTGCAGCATCTACTTGGAATTTTGGGGATGCTTCAAGCCATATTTGATCGGTCACTGCTGCGGGCGTGATAATCCGCATTGAATATCGTTTTTTGAGAGTGTCGGCTTTTGCTCCGAAGACAAACGGAAGCGGACCTTCGCTAATCGCTCGACCTCTCATCTCGGGTGGTAATTTTGTTTCACGAAGTTGACGCTCACTATGCCGGAACTCATAAATGCTTGTACCGTTACAGACCCAATGCTCACCAGAATTTGCAGGCCTAGCGTCGTATATTCTTTTTTCAGGATTCCATTGCTTGGATGACTTCACATGAAAGAGCCCTTTGTCCGGCGCAGCGTATTTGATTTCTCCTGTACTTTCAGAAAAGGCTAATCGCTCACCTGAAGCATCCGCCGGGCTCCAAGCGTTATACTGCCATTTATAAAAAGAACATGACCAAGTTGTGACCTTTGCATTGCGAGCTTCCCACGCAATCAACAATTGCTCGAGTGCCGCTTGTTGCTCAGGGCTTAGCGCGGGGGCTTGGTTCGAATTTATAGGCTGTGCAGAACCTTGCTGAGAGAAACTTTCCGGGCAACCAAGGCCAAGAAAAATAAGCATCAACATCCAGCGGTACAAAACGCCAGACAACAACCTGCATGAAAATGTAACTCGTCTCTCGGAATGACCGTTGGAATCTAAAAGCACATCAAACTCCTCACTTAATTCCCCGACTTTAGCAATCTGCCAAGGGCATCGCGAGGCCTTTTTAAGCCAAAACAACAACGTTTGTGAAGAATTCACCAGCGTACACCACGGGAAGATGCGTTTACTCTCAAGTCTTCTAATTCACGAGAAAAACAACCCGAGAGAATTGGGAACCGGCACCATGTTTTTGGATCAAGACTCTCGTCATCTAAGTGAAATGAGGGCGCCAACCGCTCACGCTTCCATTGATTCCTCGACCACAATAGAAAAAAACGTTCTGTCCAATAACCTAATTTCGCGGCATCATGCTGTGGAAATTCACACACCAACTGCTCCCAAATAACAAATGGCATCTGTTTATCACGAATTGCGAATCTCTCAATCCGGTCCAACACGTCATAGGGCATCAGATCCGTCTCATCCGTCTGCCCGTCTGCAGCAGGTCTTAGTTCTGCCGTAGGCTGCTGAACATTGATCACTTTCATGGCCGACAGTGGACCAATTCCCTGAGGACCCTCCCGTTCAATCCAAACAAGCCAGTCTCGAAGAAACGCTTTATCAATTCCTGCAATTGGTGCTATTCCACCAGCAGTGTCTCCGTCCATAGTCGCATAACCAACCGCCACTTCTGATCGATTACTTGTTGCAACCAACATCGCATTATAAAGATTCGCCAAAAGCCAAACTCCAGGAGCTCGAACCCGGGCCTGAATATTTTGTCGAGCAATGTCATCTCGCTCCCAACTAAGCTTTCTTCCAAGAACTGAATCAGCGAGCTGTTCATACTTTTGCACTATCGGCTCGACATCAAACTCATGAAATCTTGCTCCAACGGAAGAGGCAACTGTTCTCGCAGCTTCTTTCGTTAACTTACTAGAGTTCACAGTTGACTGATAAACACACGTAAGCACCTCAGCGACTAACCTCTGAACGAAATCATCTTCGTAGGGACCACCTGACGACCCTAGCGGACTGTAAGGTAAAACTGTATGACCAAGCCTCTCCGCCGCATCAGACTGGTGTTCCAGAACAACCAAGGCAATCCCAATGGCAATCAAGCAGATCACTGCTGAAGAATCCGCACCACCACTCGCACTTACCACAAAACCATCACTTTTACTTTTCCTTAAACTATCCATCAAACCAAGTGCTACTGCCCGGGTGAACTCTTCTTTCTTGCGAGAACCCGCTCCTTCGCAACGCTCCCATTTTTCGCGACTGTCTTCGCCATGTAATTTTTTGCACGGCGAAAGAGGCTGAAAATAAAAATCATGAGATATGGCGTCACCATGATCAGACAGGCTCCCGCAGGAACTTATCCTCGACTGCATTAAGCGGATATCATCGATATCAACATCACCATCAACAATGGAAATATCAGCAAATGAGAATCGCTTGCCGCTTGATACAATCCCCGCAGGGTCAGCAATGAGCGTGCTTCCGTCGTAGACAATTCGTCCCGACTCATTTCCAACTAGATTGGCTAACACGTACGCAGAAGCAAAGGCGCGAGCACCCTCAAGAACAAGACGCCTACGAATTTCGTCCTTAGAAAACGCAAAATGACTCGCTGAAGGATTCAAAATGACGTCAACTCCACGAGTAGCAAGACGTGCTCCCGGGCGATCAGCAACCCATGCATCTTCACATATCTCAAAACCAATCCGGACACCACCACAATTAAATCGCACGTCCCCAAAAGGAACTCGCCGCCCAGCCACCGAGATTATTTCCTGCTGTCCTGATGGCCATTCACGAAACCAACGTGGTTCATAATGAAGGCCGTCACCAGCTAAGTGCTGTTTTGCTGCAATTCCAAGAAGGTCACCGTCGGCAATCAAAGCGGCACCGTCGTAAATACCACCCTCCCACCACACGGGCAAACCAACAGCTACAACAAGCCCGTGGCTGCACTGCTCAAGCTCAACAAGCATTTCCAAAGCCGTTGCAAGAACCCCTGATGCCTGAAAAGCATCCTCACAACCATAACCACTGATGCATAACTCTGGACAACAAAGAATAGAAATCTGACGAGAACGAGCTTCCTCGCATGCTGATGCGATGCGGCTTGCGTTGCCATCCCAGTCCAGTGGTATTTGATTGAGGGCAGCCGCCCCAAGACGAATCCGTTGCACTTTTACTCAACTGCTCTCTGGCACAGTCGACTCCTCGAGATAGGTATAGCCACCTAGGCCATCTTCATAAAAACGAATGAACCGGCCTGCTTGTCCGTCACTTATCAGGCCGTCGCGAACAGCCTCTTCAATTGCGCCCCGAAGGTTTTTTGCAAGTTCCGCGGGATCAAACTCTACATACTGAAGAACTTCACTTACGGTATCTCCCTTAACCACTGTATCCACAGCCACCCGACCATGCTCATCCGAACTTATATGAATGGCGTGAGTGTCCCCAAACAGATTATGCAGATCACCAAGAATCTCCTGATACGCACCGACAAGAAAAGCACCGAGATAGTATCGCTCGTTCCCTAGCGAGTGCAACGGGAGAGATCGCTTCACATCACGGCGATCAATGAACTGTTCAATTTTCCCATCTGAATCACAAGTCACATCTCCGAGTACAGCCGAGCAATCGGGACGTTCATTCAAACGATGTATGGGCATGAGGGGAAAAAGTTGCTTTATTGCCCAGGAATCCGGAATCGACTGAAACAAAGAAAAATTACAGAAGTAGGTGTCACAGAGACTTGATGAAATTGCCTCAAGCTCTTCTGGAATATAATCGAGTTGTTTGGCCAGACTATTAATCTTCTGACAAATTGAAAAATATACCTGCTCCACAAGCGCTCGTTGATCGATTGGCAAGTAACCAGTCGCAAATAAATTCAAGGCAGTGTCGAGAGCCTGCTGTGCATCATGGTACGACTCAAGCAAGTTCCTCGCATTAAGCTCTCGGAAAGTCTCAAACAAATCTTGAACGGGCTGCTCTGCGTTCGGCGGTGGATCACCAATACTTCCCTTATTCGTTTGTTCAGAAACACCCAGAACACTGAACACAAGCATACTGTGATAGGCCACTACGGCCCGCCCACTTTCTGTCATGATCGTGGGGTGCTCGACACCTGCATCATCACAAACATTTTGCACATGGCAAACAACATCATTTGCATATTCCTGAAGTGTATAGTTCACGCTCGATTCAAAATTTGTTTGAGAACCATCATAGTCGACACCTAAACCACCGCCCACGTCTAGAAACTTCAATCCGGCACCACGTTTAACAAGCTCAACATATACGCGAGCTGATTCATTTAACGCTGCCTTAATATGTCGGATATTTGTAATCTGACTACCTTGATGAAAATGCAACAGCTGAAAACAGTCACTCATATTTCGCTCGGCTAGAAAATCAACTCCTTTCATCAACTCGGAAACACTGAGCCCAAATTTACTGCAAAATCCCGCCGACGCGTGCCATCGACCACTTCCTTTCGCCGCTAATTTCATTCGCATACCAATCTTTGGTCGCACGCCAATCCTGCTAGCGCAGTCAACAAGTTGAGCAAGCTCAGAATATCTCTCTACGACAGGGATAATATTTCGCCCAATTTTTTGGGCAAGCATAACCATTTCTATGAAGTCAGCGTCTTTGAAGCCATTGCAAATAATTGGCGTGTCGTTATCGGCTAAGGCAATAACTGCCAATAGCTCGGGCTTACTGCCTGCCTCAAGCCCGAATTGATATGGTCTCCCGAATCGTAAGACTTCTTCCACAACCTGACGTTGTTGATTTACTTTTATTGGATAAATACAACAGTAGTCACCTCGGTATCCACTTTCTTTCATCGAAGTAAAAAAAGCATTATTTATTTCCTGCAGCCTATGCTGGAGAATTTCTCCGAAGCGCAAAAGAACAGGCAGATCTATGCCTCTTACTTGGAGTCGATCAATTAACTTTTTGAGGTCGACATGCCGTTTGGGATTTTTATCTGGATGTACGAGCAGGTTTCCATCATCTGCGATCGAGAAATACCCATTACCCCAGCGAGCGACCTCGTAGAGATCGGCAGAGTCGGCAGCAGACCAATTCTCACGATCAAGACCAACCGTCATAGCGTCCTCACTGAGTTCCAAAAAAAGTCCGGCGCGACAAGTCTAGCCTGCCGAGAACATGGAGCCACCAAGAAAGCCAATTTCACGAAGTTTTGCAGCTTTAACTGCAAAGACCGGGGATAATCTGGCCCCCATTTGCAATCTTCATCGGCCTTCCGTTTTTGGCACGAAATGTCGTGTCTAGAGAAATATCAAGTGATTTTAGAACACTTGCCATTAAGTCCTGTGACGAATACGGCTCACTGATAACCTCCCGACCATCCACACTTGTTTCACCAACGACAGTGCCGCGACTGAAACCTGCCCCACCGACAACGGCACTCCAGCTTCGAGCCCAGTGATCACGACCACCGTTCCCATTGATTGTCGGCGTTCTTCCAAATTCGCCCATCCATATTACAGCGGTATTATCCAAAGTGCCTCGATCCGCAAGATCTGCAATCAGTGCACTCATGGCTCTATCAAGATCTGGTAATTTTTGATCAGCAAGTGTTGAAAAAATATTATTGTGGTTATCCCAACCACCAAGATTGACTTCAACAAAAGGCACTCCAACTTCTACCAATCGTCGAGCCATCAAACAGCCCCGCCCAAAATTAGTCTCTCCATATCTCTCGCGTACTGTTGTCGGTTCCTCTGCGACATTGAACGCCGCCAGCTGGCTGCTAGTCATTAACTGAACTGACTTACCAATAATTTCACGATGATCTTTTGGCAACTGGCCTCTCTTCTCACCGATAAATCGATTCTCAATTGCACCAAGCATCTGAAGCCGACTTACAAGTCGCTCCCGAGATACTGGTGACTCGAGGTTTTTAACATTCCCTTGAGAACTCACAACAAAAGGCGCCCAAGCCGTACCCAAAAACCCTGGCGATACACTGCCACCACCGACTGATACGAATGGCGGAATCTCAAGTGACTCGATTGTGCCCGCCAGTTCGTGGGCAATCACGGACCCATAGCTAGGATGTTCTACATTTGGATTTGGCACGAACCCCGTATGCATATAGTAACGACCTCTTTGGTGATCAGCCTCTCGCGTACTCATTGAACGAACAATTGAGAGATGATGCATTTGTCGAGCTGTCATTGGCATATGTTCGCTGATTGCAATGCCGTCGACCGATGTTGAGATTTGCTTAAACGGTCCGCCTGTTGCCTGACCTGGCTTGAGGTCCCAGATGTCCATCGTACTTGGACCTCCACCCATCCAGAGAAGTATGGCGGACTTCTGACGTTTCTTAAGGTCCTCGGCGTTAGCAACCAACGAGTTTGCAAATGATGTAAAGGGAGCTGAAAGAGCCGCCAGCCCACTAAGATGCGACAGGAAATGCCTGCGACTAGTCTCGCTGCACGCCAGACCGTGACACTTTTTCTCATTCATACAACACCTACACCTGTTAGTGATTCAAAATAAATTCATTGGAATTGAGTAATGCCCACCATACATCCTGCAATGCCTCTTTCACCTGCCCCTGCCGAGCAAGTAATAGCTGATTCGCATATCGTAATTCAATTGGCGATGGCCACCTCGAAAGTGCTGCTACGTAAAGAGCGTTAATCCTGTCTTGATTTTTTCTATTTGCCACCATCACTTGGTCGAGAAATCCATCTTTACCAAGTGACGTAGCCGACTGCACGAGGTCACCATTAAATAACATGAGTATTTGAGGAATTGTTCCGTTAAATGTCGTACTGGAGTCCCCCTCATCTGTACCGAATGCAATTACAAACTGCGACAGCCAGCGATCTTGGCGGTCTGAATTCTCGACACCGTTTGCTTTAGTGGCCACCATCAAGGAATCATACAGTTGTTCCGGCTCTATTTGCCTGACATAAAACCGGCTGAAGTATGGTGGCTCACCAGAACCAGGCACATCTTTCTCATTTCCAGGCGCCATGCGACTGGAAAGGCTGTATGACTTTGATAACACAATCCAACGCATCAGTGACTTCAAGTCATAACTGTATTCAGTAAAACGTTGGGCAAGTCCCTCAAGTAAAGCAGGGTGCGATGGTGGATTATGACCACCGAAATCATCGATTGGTCTGGTAAATCCATACCCAAGAAAATATGCCCAGATGCGGTTCACAAGGGCTTTGGGAAACAGTGGATCAGAACGAATTAAAGAGGCCAATTCTCTTCGGCGGTTGACACCATAAGAAGTTCCATCACTAAACGCATCCGGCAAAAGCCCACTTCTCGAAATCTCAGTCCCATCGACGTAAACAGGATAAGCAACTTTGACTAAACCATTTCTCAATTCATAAAAAATTTCTGCTTCATTTGGATCACCGCCTTGTCCAGCAAAGTCTTCATCAACAAGTTCAATCCATGCAACGCGACGCCCTCCATCAAATCTTCGCAAAGCTCGAGTTTGTCTAAAAAAAGCATTCAGTTCCCAAAACTGATTCTGCTTCACACCACTATTAAATGGATGATTATGGCACTGCGTGCATTGCACCTGGAGCCCCAGGAAAATCTGTGCTGTCTTAGCCGTAGCCTGCAACGCTCCATCGCCAAGCTTTCCACTAAGAAAATTTGTAGCACCATTAAATACTGTTGGTTCATCCCTTTCAGCATTATCTCCAGTAGCAGTGAGCAACTCCTCAACAAATTGATCGTACGGAATGTTTGATTCCCATGCAGTCTGCAAATACTTCCTCATCCCGGATCGATCAACCATCCTATTATCAGCATCACGGCCAATAAGTACTGTCGTCCATACGTTTGACCAATGTTTTGCATATTCGCGGACATATTCGTCACCAAGGAGACGATCAACAAGCACTGCCTGCTTGTCACGACTATGATCATTTTTGTAACGCAACACCTCATCAACCGTTGGAATTCTCCCAATGAGGTCCAAGTAGACTCGGCGGCACCATTCAAGTTCAGTAGCTTGCTCAACTGGTTCCACACCCGCGTCAGCCCAAATCGATTCGACCTGAGTATTAATGAAGGCGATTTGAGGAACTGCTGACACCTCTTCTCCGCGGAGCATCGCATCCTGACAAAGGAGCAACATTACAAGGGAAGTTCCACACAGTTTCCCCAACTGGAATTGCCGGATGTACCTGCCATAGTTCTGCAGGCATTTCCACGCGATCATCTGCATTGAAGGCCTCGCAGTCATCCCGGAAATCAAGGAACAGAACGAGTGAATGTTTTCCAGCCAGCACACAAGAGTCAAATACACAAGCAAATCATTGCATTGCAGACTTTGAAAATAACCTTGTCTTGTTCTTAAAAAACAGATGTCAACTTACTGATTCGAGTTGAGGAGCCACTGACGCAGTTGAGACAGGCTCATTCACAAACTCAAGAATTGCCCGAGGACCCGCATCACCAAGGCGAGGCATTGCCAGCTTTAAAATACGAGTGTATCCGCCGGGACGATCAGTAAAGCGCGGTGCGATTGTGCTGAAGAGAATTCGCGTTGCCTGCTTATCACCGAGAAGTTGCAGCACCCGACGTCGGGAGGTTACCGCAGGAGCCATAGCTTGAGCCCATTTCTGCCACTGTTCACCCTGACGCCACTTCTTCCACTCAGCGGTATCTCGATCTGCAGTTGCTGAAAATTCATCAGCAGCTTTTTCTGCTAGCAATCCCCGCTTTGCAATCGTAATACATTTTTCGACTAATGGGCGAACCTCTTTTGCCTTCGCCACAGTCGTCACAACACGTCCGGCAACCTTTGGAGCACCAACTTCACCTGGTTCGAATTCCCGTTCCGTAAGAACAAGAGACGATGCAAGATTACGGAGCATAGCTCGCTGATGGGAGGGACTTCTACCGAGCACCCTGCCCTTGCGACGATGACGCATTGATTCACCCTTTTCTACTTTTACTGTAACTTGTTTTTGCTTTTTGAGACTCAGGAATGCGTATCAATGGACTCCATGCCAAATGACACACCGAGTTCTTTCAGCTTGTCTTCGATTTCCTGCAGCGTTTGCTCGCCTGCACTTTGTAAATTTGCAACCTCGTCGCGAGTTTTCTTTACCAACTGGCCAAGAGTCGTAATGTCATTTCGAATCAAACTATTTTCAGCTCGGTGCGAAAGACTCAACTGCGAAATTAACATTCCGAGGCGGCTGTCGAGAGGAGCCTCAAGCTTCTCAAGATCAAGAACTCCAGCACCTCCAGAACCAGCACCTGTAGACCCAGTTTCACCCGCAGCCGCATGAATCGACGCTCCTGGAGAGGTGTATCCCACAAACGGATTGAGGTGCTTTCTCAGAATCTTAGCCGCCTCAACCAATGCCATTTCTGGAGTGATGGTACCGTCTGTCCAGACCTCGAGCGTCAACTTATCGTAGTTTGTTTTTTGACCGACGCGTGTTTCTTCAACTTCGTACCGGACTCGTGTAACCGGACTAAAAACAGCATCTACTGGAATAATGCCTATTTCATGTCCGTCAGGACTGTGCTCGCTACTCGGCACATACCCACGGCCATTCTCAATCACCATTTCAAGTTCGAACGGGACATCATCTGTCAACGTGGCAAGAACCAGATCCTTGCTCACAACTTCAACAGACTCGTCCACCTGAACATCGGCACCAGTAATTGGACCCTTCAGGCTCTTCTCAACCCGGACGACACGGGTTGAATCACTGTGATTTTTAACAACAAGACTTTTCACTGCCAGAACAATATCTGTTACATCTTCTTGAACGCCTTTTATTGTCGTGAATTCATGCTGAGCGCCCCCAAGTTTGATCTGGGTTACAGCACTACCCTCAAGACTCGACAAAAGGATTCGTCGAAGACTATTTCCAACAGTCGTCCCAAAACCTCTTTCAAAAGGTTCGGCCGTAAACTTGCCATAAGTATTCGTTAGTGTCGCACTATCAGCGACAACAGAGCCCGGTAGTTCTAGGCCTCTCCAGCGGATATGCATCTGGTTCTCCTTGGTCCCTCTTGTTTTCGATTCACAATCTTAGGCACTCAACTATCGACGACAGTTGGTCCATCAAAGTTAATTTCGCTGTTAAACACGTCGCTTCTTTGGGGGGCGACAACCGTTATGAGGCAGCGGAGTAATGTCTTCAATACTCTTCACATTCATGCCCGCAGCCTGAAAAGCAGTAATCGCACTTTCGCGACCGCTGCCTGGCCCCTTTACGCGGACTTCAAGATCTTTCACACCAAACTTTGCTGCTTTTTCTGCTGCCTGTTGAGCAGCCATCTGACCCGCGAACGGCGTGCCTTTACGGCTACCCTTGAAACCACATGTTCCTCCACTAGCCCAACAAAGCGTATCGCCTCGCTGGTCAGTGATCGTGACCGTCGTGTTATTAAAAGTTGCGTCAATGAAGGCAATTCCTGACGAAACGCTTTTCTTTTTTGTTTTTGCAGTCTTGGCCATTATTCAGTCGTCCTGATTCACCCGATCAGGCTTACCATTTCCTTCCTGTCAAATTCTGTTGTTCTGATTCCACTCGTTCTCACGATTCGTCTGTAGCACGACATCTTCAAAAAGATGCAAACTACTTCAAATCCTTTACGCCCTTCTTGCCAGCAACCGTTTTCTTAGGACCTTTACGAGTTCTTGCATTTGTTCGTGTGCGCTGACCACGAACTGGCAAGCCACGTCTATGACGAAGCCCACGATAACAACCAATGTCTTTCAGTCGAGAAACACCCTGTGCAACCTGTCTTCGTAATTGCCCTTCAACGACGTAATCTTTATCGAGCAGAGAAGCCATACGCGCTAACTCGTCTTCATGGAGTTCCCTAGCCTGAGATTCAGGGCTCACCCCTGCCTTACGACAGAGTTCTCTCGCAACACGAGGCCCCACGCCGTAGAGGTACTGGAGTGAGTAAACAGTCTTTTTGTCGGAAGGTATGTCAACACCGAGCAAACGTGGCATAAATGGATGCTTTCAGGAACGAATCAAATCTATTTGTGGTACACCGTGTATCAAGCCTGCAGTAAAAGGGCATTCTGGGGATGGTCAATCACCGAAATACTAACAATCATTACTTTGACTCAAACACTCAATTCACCAGACGTGGGAACTCTCCACAATCGCTTACTAGCCTTGCCGTTGTTTATGCCGGGGATTATCGCATAAAACGAAGACCACTCCGCGACGGCGGACAATCTTGCATTTATCGCAAATCCTTTTGACGCTGGCACGCACTTTCATTGAAATCATGACGCAGTAGCGCCATACCTCACAGCAATAGTAATACAATCCATCTGGACAAATCGAAGCTACGAAGTATAGCCACCGGCAACGGGGCTTCACAAGTAGGCACACAGATTTCCGGCTATCGAGCGAATTCCAAGCAGTCAAGCGGCATGATTAGACCCTGCTTGTCATCCTTCGGTTGTCGTCACAACGCCAGTCATCTTTTTTTCCTCATCAGACTGAGGGGCTGCGGTAAGCGCCAGTGGCCCATCCTCCGTCATGGCTATAGTGTGCTCGAAATGGGCACTGTAGCTACCGTCATTGGTTGATTGGGTCCAAAAATCTGGCAATACGTGGACTTTTTTCGTCCCTATGTTCACCATTGGCTCGACCGCGATAACGAGGCCTGGCTCTAAGTCAAAATCATGCTTGCGACGAAATGAGGGCGAGCAGAAGTTTGGTACCTGAGGGTCCTCATGCATGCTCTTGCCAATCCCATGCCCCACAAAATTCTCAACAACGGAGAACCCATAGTCCCGAACAAAGGTGGCCATCTCTGATGCAACATCTCCCCAGCGGCTCCTCGATCCCATGAGTTTAATTGCTAGCTGAAGAACACCTGATGTACAGTCTAGAAGTTTCTGCACTTCATCCGTCACTTGACCGACGGCATGGGTATAGGCGCAATCACCACACCACCCTTTAAGTTTGCAGCCTGTATCGATGCTGATGATATCACCCTCCTGCAACTTCCGTGAACCCGGAATACCGTGAACGACTTCGTCATTTACAGAGATGCAGCAAACTGCGGGAAAAGGCACTCGACCGGGAACACCCTTAAAGAGAGGGACTACATTTTTCTTATGGAAAAATTGTTCAACAGCTTGATCAATCTCACCAGTCGTAGCTCCAGGACGAACGAGACGCTTCGCGATTTGATGGGCCTCCCAAACAACAAGACCGGCATTTCGCATGGCCTCAATTTCTCGACTCGATTTTAGCTTCAGCATGTCAGTGCTTCCTCTTCACAACCACCCATAGACAAACAGACAATAACTCCGCCAACACCTTTTCTCACAGCATATCCACAGCACTTCCAATCATGATGTCTGGAGAAAACCTGTTCTAGCGTTTTGCGCGTCTAAATGCACGGATCGCCTGCCGAACTCGATCAAAGATATCATCAGCGGAACCCATACCATTCACGCGCTCCAATTTTCCCTTCAATTCATAATATTCTAGCAGTGGTGCAGTTTGTTTCCTAAAGCTTTCGATTCGCTGGGCAAACACTTCAGGACTATCGTCCTCACGCTTTCGAGCAAGCATGCGACGAACAAGTTCTTCTTGTGGAACGGCTAGCTCAATAACCCCATCTACACTCATAGCCTGCCGCTCTAGGAGATCATCGAGCATTTCTGCCTGATTTATGGTTCTCGGAAATCCATCAAGAAGACAGCCTTTCCGGCAGTCCTGATCCTTTAAACGCCGTGTGACTAAGCCAAGCACGAGTTGATCAGGAACAAGCTGACCGTTTTTCATGAATGAGGAGGCTTCTTTCCCCTCCGCCGTATTACGGGCAATTGCATCACGTAACATCTCTCCAGTCGAAAGGTGCGGCACTCGAAGGAAATTCACAAGTCGCTGACATTGCGTCCCTTTACCTGCTCCCGGTGGTCCAATCAGGATTATCCGCATAGGACTAAAAGACCAAGGAATGAAACTGAGAGAGGCATGAAGCCAACGTCAAAAAGCTCAAACAAAAAAGATGAACATTACAAAAATGGCTATGGAAACTACGACTTTTCTAAAAGGCCTGTGTAATTCCGCATCACAAGGTGACTATCGATCTTTTGAACCAAATCAAATGCCACGCTTACTGCGATCAATAAACCCGTCCCTCCATAGAAACTTGCAATCTGGGCAGGGATACCGAGTGCTCCACTCACGATTGTTGGAATTACTGCAACAAGAGCTAAAAATCCTGCTCCAACATATGTAATTCGCTCCATGACCCGCTCTAAATAGTCAGCAGTTCTCTTTCCGGGCCTGTAACCAGGAATAAATGATCCGAAGTTCTTCAGATTGTCAGCCATCTCTTTTGGATTAAATGTAATTGCCGTCCAGAAGTAACAAAAGAAATAAATAAGTGCTATGTAGCAAATGTTGTAAAGATACGATTGACCTCGCGTAAATGAGTCGTGAAGCGCCGCAAGCACCGTATTCCCAGGATACGCACTACTCAGATACTGAAAGAACATCTGCGGAAACAGCAGGAGCGAACTCGCAAAGATAATGGGCATAACTCCTGCCTGATTCACACGAAGTGGAAGGTATTGGCGAGTGCCGCCGTACACCCTTCTTCCCCGGACGTGTTTTGCGCTCTGAGTCGGAATTCGTCTCTGCCCTTGAGTCATGAAAACTACTCCAGCAACGACACCAACAAAGAGGGCGGCCAGGACAAGTATCGTCTCGATACCCAATTTCCCACCGCCTCCGCCTAGTTCCCAACTTGTGTCTCCCGCAAGAGACACAAGCGCGCTTGGCATAGCGGCAAGAATTCCCGCCATGATCAGAAGGCTTATTCCATTACCGATACCGAATTCATCTATTTGCTCACCGAGCCACATGAGAAAAACAGTGCCAGCCGTCATGGTTAACACTGCAACCAACTGCCAAGAAAATGGCAGGCTCCCCTCTACAAGAAAACTTGGCTGTATAAGAGATGCTTCACCGATACGAGTATTCGACAGGAAAGCAACGTACGCCCAACTTTGCAAAATGCAGATACCGACAGTTGCATACCTTGTGTATTCGTTAATTTTCTTTCGCCCTGCCTCCCCCTCTTTCTGGAGTTTCTCGAGCGGGGGCCACACTGTGCCTAATAACTGAAAAATAATTGAAGCCGAAATGTATGGCATGATGCCAAGACCAAAAATGGTTGCCTGAGAAAGCTGGCTCGCCGAAAAAACCGCTACGGTCTTTAGAAGATCGCTTATGCCTCCAGATTCTTCTGCAAAAGCCCTCATCGCAGCAGGATCAACAATCGGCAGAGGAACCTGCCATCCAACTCGATAGATAGCAAGAAGCCCAAGAGTTAATAAGATCTTTTGGCGTAGCTCTGGAATCGTAAAAATGATTCTTATCTTTTCGAACACTTCAGCGACTCCCTGTCTTGTATTCCGAAAAACTTCCGCTGTTCCGTCAGCATTCCGAATGCATTAAAAAATATTGGATGTTTCATGAACTGACAAGAATGTAAAAATGCATCTTGCCAAGCCCAACAACATACTGCCTCAGGCCCTTAATCTACCCTGAACCACTCCACTATGGCGATGCTGATTGTTTCGTATCACGAGCTTTTTTCTGTCCCTTTACAAGAGCCGCCGGGCCAGGGACCTCATTCACACTTCCTCCGGCCGCGATGATCTTCTCGCGTGCCTGCTTACTGAAGCGATGGGCAGAAACTGACAATTTTTTTGAAAGACTTCCTTCACCCAAAACCTTCAGTTCGTGCCAAATGCCTTTTGCCACGCCAGAGGAACGAAGGAGTTCAGGAGTAATTGTTGCACCCGACTCAAATGCTGACTCGAGATCAGCCACGTTTATGCTTTTCACAATTCTGCCGTGACGATTATTAAACCCACGCTTTGGAACTCGACGAATAATAGGGCTTTTGCCACCCTCAAAAATCGAGGGTGCGCTCCAGCCAGCGAGCTGCCCCTGCCCTTTGTGACCTCTACCCGATGTCTTTCCATGGCCAGACCCTGGACCGCGGCCGACTCGCGATCGTTTGCGATTTTTGTGGACGCCTTTATTAATATCATTGAGTCTCATGAGATCACCTAATTAATCAATTCTTTCCGTACAGTTTTAATACAATTTGAGTTATGAATTTTCTGTGAGAGCAACCCCACGCAGCCGCTCGACTTCTTCAAGAGTACGCAATTGCTTCAAGCCATCGATGGTGGCCTTTACAAGATTAAGAGGGTTCACGGAGCCGTGAGTCTTTGTGAGCACATCCTGAATACCTGCTGATTCACAAACAGCTCGCACCGCAGCACCAGCAATAATGCCTGTACCAGGGCTTGCAGGGAGCAGAATGACTTTCGACGTTCCGCTACATCCCTCAACCCGGTGCGGGATAGTTCCAGATGTCACCCGAACTTCCACCAAGTTTTTCATGCCATCCTTGATTCCTTTTTCAACCGCAGGCGGTACTTCATTCGCTTTCCCGTAACCACAACCAACTTTGCCTTTTCCATTACCAACAACCACCAGGCCAGCAAAGCTAAACCGTCGGCCACCTTTAACAACAGTTGCACACCGACGAACCTTTACCACTCTTTCAGTGAATTCGCCGCCTGCTCGAGACTCTCTTCCACCTGATCGGGAATCTCTTCCACCTGATGACTTTGCTGCCACACTAATCTCCTGAAAAAATTTTGCTTAAAATTCTAGGCCTGCTTCACGTGCAGCCTCGGCTAATGCTGCAACACGACCATGATACCGACAAGAGCCACGATCAAAACAGACTCGTGATACCCCAACTGCTTTGGCACGTTCAGCAACAGCTTTTCCAATAGCAACAGCAGCACTGCGATTCCCACCAAAAGCCACTTCTGACTTGAGTTGCGGCTCGACTGTTGCTGCTGCAACGACTGTTTTGCCAGATGCATCATCAATAACTTGAGCATAAATGTGCTTGTGACTTCTGCGCACAGTTAGCCTTGGCCGCTCCGATGTACCCCGAAGCGGTTTGCGAACACGATGACGACGACGATTTCGTTGTCGCAATATTGCTTTCGCATGATCCATTTTAATTTCTCCTCGATTAGCACGCCACCAGCAAGTGTTGGCCTTTGCGTTACTTTGTGACTGCTTTACCTGCCTTACGACGGACTTGTTCGTTTTCGTAACGAATACCTTTTCCCTTGTATGGTTCTGGTTTTCGGAGCGAGCGAACCTCAGCAGCGAACTGCCCGACCAATTGTTTATCAATGCCTTTGATATTGATGTGCGTCTGTTCAGGACACGTTACGTTCAAGCCCTTTGGTACAGGAACATGGAGCTCGTTAGCAAACCCGACTCGCAGTTGCAGTATGTCTTTCTGCAAAACCGCCAAGTAGCCCACTCCAACGATCTCAAGCCGCTTCTCATATCCCTTTGTCACGCCCTCAACCATATTATTTACCAACGATCGAGTCAGCCCATGCAGTGATCTCGAAAGCTTCGCGTCATCACCTCTCGAGACGCGAACCAGTGCAGCAGAAGCGTCGACGTCCACACTCACTGCAGGGTGATGCTCATGTTCCAACTTGCCAAGCGGGCCTTCAACCGACACGAGCCGGCTGTCAACCTTCACATTGACACCTTGAGGGATGGCAACGGGTGCTTTACCTATTCTTGACATACTGAAAAACCTTTCTCTCTACTCAGACACAATCAAACAATCTGAGTCGATCTTTACATACTGACAATTGCTTATCTAAAAATCACCACAGCTCACACAAAACTTCACCACCAAGCTTCCGCTGCCTAGCTTCTCTATCACTCACAACACCACTCGAGGTTGAGAGGATCGATATACCAAGCCCGCCAAGGATGGGTCGCAGACGAGCTGACCGGCTATAGACACGTCGTCCTGGTGTACTAATCCTCTTAATATGACGGATTAACCGCTCACCATTCGGACCGTATTTTAATTCGAGTTGGAGCACCGGAGCCGGCGTAGACTCGACTTCTCGCCAGTCCCAAATGAATCCTTCTTTTTTAAGTACATCAGCCAGGCCACGCTTTACCTTCGAAAAGGGCACGTCTACCGTTGGCCGTTCAACACGAACGGCGTTGCGGATACGAGTGAGCATGTCGGCTATCGGGTCGGTCATCATATGATTTCGTTCCTACCAACTGGCCTTACGAACACCCGGAATATTGCCTTGATCAGCCAACTTCCGGAAACAAATGCGACAGGTTCCAAACTTGCGGTACACCGCTCGAGGCCTGCCACACAGCATGCATCGACGAATAGTTCGGGTCGAAAATTTTGGTGGCCGCTTTGCAGCGGCAATTTTGGATTTACTTGCCATAATCTTTACCAACCGTCAGCAGCTATTGCCGACGGCATGAGGTTATTTGCAGAACTGCTACGCCGCAGTTCCTCCTTCCTTCTCGGTTTTCTTCATTGGGAGACCCATAGCTCGCAACAAAACTCGGGCATCATCATCGCTATGTGCCGTGGTCACGAGGGTGATATTCATACCCTGCTGACGAGAGAACTTGTCTGGGTTAATCTCTGGAAAAACCATCTGCTCAGACAGACCAAGGCTGTAATTCCCACAGCCATCAAACGCAGTCTCTGACAAGCCCCGAAAATCTCTCACTCTGGGAAGAGCCATCGAAATGAGACGGTCGAGGAACTCATACATTCTGCGACCTCTCAGCGTTACTTTGCAGCCGATCGGCAGATCTTCTCGCAGTTTGAATCCGGAAACAGCCTTCCGAGACAACGTTGCAACAGGCTTTTGGCCCGCGATCTGGCCGAGTGCAGCCATTGCTTCTTCGAGATGTTTTTTCTCCGTGACAGCGGTTCCAACACCCATATTGACCACAATCTTCTCAAGCCGTGGAATCGAATGAGGATTCTTTCTGGAAAGTTCTTCTGCGAGTGCTGGACGAACCGTATTGCTATAGAGCTCCTGGAGTCTCGGTGTTCCCGACTCAGACTCACTACTCGAAACTTTTACAGCTTTTGACTTTTTTGCCATTTCCAACTTCCTTAATACAACCGTATCCGTAAACCCGCCGACCTTACCGAACCGTATACGTCACCAACCGAAACACTACCCAACTAACCACAACGTGCAGCCAACTCCATTCACCCGTTCTTTGTCCGGCCAATCTCGCCCTGCTCACTACCACACTTCCGGCAAACCCGTTTTTTTGACCCATCAGCCAAAGTAACACCAAGCCGCGACGCCTTCCCGCAAGCCGAACAGAAGAACAAAACATTTGATGCACTGATTGGCATCTCTTTGCTGAGCCGTCCCCCTTGAGGGTTCTTCTGACTTCTTTTTATATGGCGATAGACCCGATTCACTCCCTCTACGACAAGTTTGCCGCTAGCAGAATCAACCGAAAGGACACGGGCACGGGTACCTCGCGAGTTACCCGACCGAACCTCGACTGTGTCACCTGTACGAATCAACATCAAATTACCTCACTTGCCAGACTCACAAT
>CAJXFK010000003.1 GCA_913052575.1 uncultured Planctomycetaceae bacterium | reverse complement strand
AGAAGTCAGGTGGTGAGCAGTCAGGTGGTGAGCAGTCAGGTGGTGAAGGTGGAGGAAGCGGCAGCAATTCGGGGCAATCTGGTAGAGAGGGCTCAGAGAGTATCAAGAATGGTGGCTCGATGAGTACGGGTACTGATTCTGAAGGCGATGGAAAGACTGAAGGCAACGAAAAGAACAGTGCGACGAATAGTTCTGATGGTCAAAGTTCAGGGAGTGCTTCAAGCAGTGACAGTCCCAGTGCCGAAGGTGGGACGTCACGTCCTACTGGGGAAAATGGAAGAAGTGACTCAGGCGCTGGTGGTACGAGTGGAGGACAGCGAGGCACCACAGAATCGCAGCAAAAGGAATCGGCACCAGATGTTTTAGATTCAGAACCACAGGATCTTTCGACGGTGCGTCGGGCGACAGATCTTGCATTGGAACACCTTCGTGATTCCATTCGTTCCACAAACGATGATATGCTCAGCGAACTCGGCTGGACGCGAAAGCAAGCCGAAGCATTTTTGCGACGCTGGGAAAACATGCAAAAAGCGTCTGTAAGTGGTAGTCAAGGGCAACAGCAAGCTTATGAGCAAACACTTCGCAGTTTAGGTTTACGAACTGACAGAGTCAGGTCTTCTCGTAATAATGTAGATGACAAAAAAGGAGTCGAAGTAGAGAGCCGTCGTACTCAGCCCCCGTACGAGTATCGTGAGAGGTTCAAGGCTTTTCTGAAAGGCGCGAGTAGTCGTCAGGTGGATGTGAATGAATAGTGAGTTTTCTGGGCCGCGATACTTAGTCGCCTTCGATCGAAGGCGAGTGCCCCATTGGTTTACCGATGTATTGGTGCTCGGTGGAGGTCTTGCAGGTCTGCGGGCAGCTTTAGCAGTTGAGCCAAATCGTTCAGTGCTTGTGATTAACAAGGACAATTTGGATGATTCATCGAGCCAGTGGGCTCAAGGTGGAATCGCCGGCGTCATTGATCCGGCAGATCGGTTTGATAACCATATTGCCGACACGATCACTGCCGGTGGTGATCTCTGCGAACCGCACGTAGTCGATTCAATTATTCGTGAAGCACCAGTACGAATTGCAGAGCTGATTCAGTGGGGCACCAGGTTTGATCAACGGAATGGTGAACTTGAGCTTGGTAAGGAAGGGGGGCATAGTCATCACAGAATAGTACACGCATTAGGTGATGCTACTGGCCGCGAAGTCATGAGAGCCGTGATACACCGAGCTACAAACACGTCGAACATCAATGTCTGGCCAGAGACTTTCACAATTGATCTGGTCACTCATCAAGGAGTGTGCAGAGGAGCTCTTGTGTGGCATCCCCAGCGAGGGAAGACGATGATCTGGGCACGGAGAACAATTCTTGCAACAGGTGGAGCCGGTCAGATATTTCGAGAGTCTACAAATCCAGCCGGTGCAAGTGGGGACGGCATTGCGCTTGCATGGCGGGCAGGTGCGGTTGTTCGGGATATGGAATTCATGCAGTTCCACCCCACAGTGCTTTACATCGCTGGTGGAAGTCGAAGTCTTATTACGGAAGCGGTACGCGGAGCCGGGGCGTATTTGGTAGATCGTGAAGGGCATCGATTCATGCCCGAGTTTGATGCACGTGCTGAATTAGCGCCACGGGATGTTGTCTCGCGAGCCATTACAGAAGTTATGCGACGAACATCGCACTCAAATGTATATCTCGATCTTTCCCATCTCGAAAGCCAGATGGTTCGAAAAAGATTTCCTGGTATGGAAAAGCTCTGCAGGAAGTTTGGTCTTGATTTGGCAACGGATCGAATCCCAGTCCGTCCCGGAGCTCACTATATGATCGGTGGAGTAGCTGTAGATTCAAATGGTCAAACGTCCGTGCCACGTCTCTTTGCAGCAGGTGAGGTGGCTTCAACGGGCTTGCATGGTGCGAATCGACTTGCGAGTAATAGTCTCCTCGAGGGTCTTGTTTTTGGAAGTCGTGCGGGTGAGCAAATAAATCATGAACTCGAGGGAGTAGATCGAGAAGGCGAGGAGAATGAAGCTCTTGAGGTTCCATCACTTGCTCATCTACGGACTGTTGATCCAGCGGATCCGCCTGAAGGAGAGCCACTAGACCTTTCTGATATAAGAAATTCCCTGCGAAGCTTGATGTGGCGTCATGTGGGCGTCGAGCGATCTGGGGACTCGTTGCAAGAGGCTCTCCGAACAGTAGACGGTTGGTGTCAGTATGTTTTACGTCAGCAATTTCCAGGGCCTCAGGGATGGCAATTGCAGAATCTTCTTGAGGTGGGCCGGCTGATGATCCATTCGGCTCTTGTTCGTACTGAAACTCGAGGTGTCCACGTAAGGTCAGACTGTTCTGCGACATTGGAGAAGTGGCGAGTTCACCTTTGCTGGCAACGGGAGGTGGCCGAACCGTGGCAGACAGCGATTGAATCCGGTTCCCCTGCGGTTTCACCAACAGGGGATTGTTTGCCGGAAATAATCGATAAAATATAGTTTGATAGAAGTTTCCCCTGTCGCAGCTACTGAGAAGACTTCCTGTTTAATGTTAAGAACCAAATAGTTCGATGCGAATGAAGTGAGAATGAGACATGACCGCCACAGTAAATAATCCACCACAGGACGCGGACGCTGGTACATCGACTAGGTCTGAGGCGATGATAGAAGCTAGTGGACTTTGTAAATACTACGGCAGTTTTATTGCAGCCGAGGATATTTCATTTCGTGTACCGCGAGGCGAAATCGTTGCGTTCTTAGGGCCCAACGGTGCCGGCAAGAGTACAACGATGAAAATGCTTACGGGCTATCTGGCTCCATCGGCAGGGCGGGCAATGCTCGCTGGCTATGACATGTCTGTTGATCGACTCGCAGCAGCAAAGAAACTTGGATATCTTCCAGAGAATGGGCCACTCTATCCTGATATGACACCTCGAACATTGCTCGAGTTTTTTGCTGATGCACGTGGGCTTAAGTCGCCGTATCGCGAAGAACGGATTGAGGCGGTAGTGAAACAGTGTGAACTTGGCAGTGTGATTGGGAAAGCGATCGGTAAGTTGTCCAAAGGGTTTCGTCAACGCGTCGGAATGGCCCAGGTGCTTTTGCATGAGCCGGATGTCTTGATACTCGATGAACCAACCAGTGGGCTTGATCCAAATCAAATTCGTGAAGTAAGAGAAACAATTCGAAGGTTAGGTCAAGAAAAAACAGTATTGCTCTCTACTCATATTCTGCAAGAAGTAGAGGCAATGGCTGACAGGGTTATTCTTATTGCAGAGGGACGCATGCGGTTCGACGGAACTCCGGCAGAACTTACAGCCGGAGGGGAGCGACTCGACGAACGGTTTTATGAATTGACACGAGCATCATGAGATGAGCTTCTAAGCGAACCAGATTTCCTGCAAGAAAATATTTTGAAGTAGTGCACATTGTTTCTAGAAGAATGGCCTCGGATCGTTGATTAATGAATTATATGTTTGAACCGTCATTGACTCGTAGAAAAGGAATTAGTTGGCAATGAAGTGGTATGTGCTCGATGCAGTTTTCAAGCGAAACTTTGTTTCTTATTTTTCAAATCCAACTGGATATGTATTCATATGTGTGTTCGTTCTGCTCGGTTCTCTTGCCGCCTTTTGGCCACCGGAGTTTTTTAACTCTAATCTTGCGAATCTCGATCAAATGAATCGTTATTTGCCGTATATCCTGCTTGTTTTTATTCCTGCAATCACGATGAGTGTTTGGGCAGATGAACGTCGGCAGGGAACGGATGAATTAATTCTGACTATTCCGGCAAGTGACATCGAAGTTGTAGTAGGAAAATACCTTTCGGCTGTTGGTATTTACACCGTAGCGCTTATTTTCTCGTATGTGTGCAATCTGATTATTTTACAAATTTGGGGTAATCCTGATCCGGGACTCTTTTTCACAAATTATTTAGGCTACTGGTTTGTCGGTCTGGCAATGCTAGCAATTGGTATGGTCGCAAGCTTTTTGACAAGCAATCTGACCGTGTCGTTTATCCTCGGCCTAGCCCTGAACGCTCCGTTGGTTGTTGCTGATCAGGCTAGTAGCGTCATGGGGCCAAAGGCCGCTTCATTCGTCCGTTCTTGGAGCCTTACCGAGAATTTCATTGATTTCGGTCGAGGCATAGTCAGTCTTTCAGCCATTGGCTACTTTCTGGGCATTGTGACGGTGTGTCTTTATGTTTCGATGGTTTTGATTGGCCGTCGTCATTGGACGGGTCGACGAGATGGCGCGAGAATGGGAACTCATTTTATTGTGCGAACTGTGGGGCTCGCTGTCGCTGCTCTTGGTGTCGTGCTGACGTTAAGAGCATATGACGTGCGAGCGGATCTTTCAGCTGAACAGATCAGTTCCTTGTCGCGTGATACAAAGCAATTGCTATCAGAACTCGAGGCAGAGCAAGCTATTGAGGTTACTGCCTATGTGAGTCCTACGGTCCCTGAGGATTACGCTCAAACACGATTGACACTACTTAACATGTTGCGGCAGTTTCAGCGTCTGAGTGGTGGAAAGTTACGTGTCGATGTAGTGGAGACTGAAACAAAGACAGAGGCCGCTTCATTGGCAAGCCAACAGTTCGGTATTGAACCAGTTACGGTTTTGTCCAGAGAGCGAGGAGCATTTCGAGACGAGGATATTTTTCTTGGTTGTGCCTTCACTTGTGGTCTAGAAAAAGTTGTAGTGCCATTTTTTGATCGGGGAACTCCGGTCGAATACGAGCTTATTCGTTCAATATGCACGGTGGCGGAGCAGAAGAGGAAGCGTCTTGGAGTCGTTACAACGGATGCCGACCTTTTTGGAGGCTTCGATATGACGACTGGCCAGCAGCGTCCTCGGCAGCCTGTTTTAGAAGAGCTTGAGAAGCAATACGAAGTTGTGCAGGTTGACCCTGCGGTTCCTATGACTGAGGTATATGACGTCCTGATGGTTGTACAGCCATCAAGTCTTGGCCCAGAACAGATGAATAATTTTGTAACTGCGGTTCGTTCAGGACAGCCTGTTGCAATTTTTGAAGATCCGCTGCCTGTTTTAATGAACGGTGTTCCAGGAACGGCACAGCCAAAGCGAGGGGGCGGCGGTGGTCCAATGGCTATGCTTCAGCAGCAGCAAAATCAGCCCAAAGGGGATCTGAGTCAACTCTGGAACGTATTGGGCCTTCAGTTGGCTGCAGGTACTAGCCGGCCGCTCATGGGTCAAATGGGTTCGTCGCCGTATGTTGTGTGGCAGGACTATAATCCTCATCCAAAACTTGAGTTACCGAGTGAGTTCGTTTTTATTGACGCTGAAATGGGTGAATCAGACGCCGGCAGTGGGACTCAGAGTTTTAATCAGGAAAATGCTATTACGGGTGGACTCCAAGAAGTCCTTTTTCCTTTTCCAGGTGCCCTTTCGAAAGATGAAAAAGCCAACTTAGAGTGGACGCCACTTGTGACTACTGGAACACGCTCAGGCACGATCGAAGTTGAGCAGGTGTTAGGTAATCGTGGAGATATGCGTCAGTTAAGAATCTTTGAAAAGCCCGGAAGTAAAGCAATGGTTCTTGCCGCGGCAGTAGAGCGTGAATTGCCCGGAGCCTCCGGCGTGGTTGATGCTGAAAAGGGTGCAGCAGGTGAGGGGACGACGTCTATACGAGCAATTGTCGTTGCAGACATTGATCTCATGGGTCCTCAGATTTTTGGCCTTAGGAATCGTCCTGATGAAGTCTTTGGTTTGAACTTCGACAATGTCACATTTGTTCTTAATATTCTCGATACACTTTCTGACGACAACCGTTTTCTGGAAATCCGAAAAAGAAAGCCAAAGCATCGAACGCTTGAGCGCATCGAGGATACAGTCGCGGACGCACGCGAAATGGCTGATATTCAACGGCAGAAATATATTACTGAGTTCGATAAGGCCGAGCAGAATGCAAATTCGGAGATGCAGAAAGAAGTCGGAGAGTTTGAGAAAAAAATTGAAGATATGGAGTCGACAGGAAATACAAATCGTCAGGCTGCAATGCAAGCAGTACAACAGTTGGCAAGCCGGCAGCGATTGGCGCAACGAAGGCTCGATACGAAACTTGAGCAACTTAAGCGGAAGCGAGATATTGAAATTGAGCAGGTTGAACGCTCTCTTGATGCAACGATCCGGCAAGAGCAGGATTGGCAAAAATGGTTAGCTGTTGTGCTACCGCCGATACCGCCCCTTGTGGTTGCGTTTTTTGTTTTTTTCCGTCGTCGAGCTCAGGAGCGTGAGGGCGTGGCAAAGTCGCGACTTAGGTAGATTTTAATTGGAGTAGAATAACACTATGAACATGGAAAGTATCCCGGAAACACGTGGAGCCAGTGATACTGCAATGCGCAGGACAGCTGTTTTTGTTGTCGCTGGACTCTTGCTTTTGGGTCTCGGATGGGCGGCACAGCCGCGTTTCAAACCAGCGACAGTGGCACCAGCAGTTGAACGTGTTCTTTTTCCAGCATTAACCGACGTTGAGAAAGCCGCGAGTCTTGAGATCATTCGCTATGATGATGAATTGGCAACGCTCTACCCATTTAAGGTGATTAAGTCGGGTGGGGTGTGGGTGCTGCCGTCTCATGAGAATTATGCAGCTGATGCAAAGGATCAGCTCGCAGCGGCTGCGACAGAACTCGTTGACCTGAAGAAACTCGATGTAGTGACTTCGCGTGCAACTGATCATGAGGTGTATGGTGTTATTGAGCCAGATCAGGAGAAGATTAAGCCGGGGATGACTGGTATCGGGCAACTGATTGAGATTCGAGATGCCGCTGGAAGTAAGCTGGCACGACTCATTATTGGAAAAGAAGATAAGCAATCAGGAGTTGGTGGCGGTAGTCGACGACTGCGATTTGTTCGAAAAGCAGGTCAAGACCCCGTGTATCGGGTAGAGCTCGATACCTCAAAGTTCACGACACGGTTTGGTGACTGGATTGAAAAAGACCTGCTGAAGTTGACGCCATGGGACATTCGTTCAGTTGAACTGGATAACTATTCTCTTTCAGCAGTTGAATCTGGTGGGCGACTTGAAGTTCGTCAGCAACGCGATGAAAAAATTAGTTTGGCTTACGATGATAAAGAGTCATCATGGGTTTTGTCTTCGTTTGAGACCTTCCCTGCTAAAGAGTCATCAGATCCAGTAGAGTCATCAGATCCAGTCTCCGTTGCATTACAGGAGGATGAGGAGGTAGATTCGACGAAATTGAATGATCTTAGAAACGCTCTTGGTGACCTGCAGATTATTGATGTCGCGCGTAAACCAGCTGGTCTGAGCTCAGACTTAAAAGCTGCTGAGAGTTTCGTGAATGACGTTGAAGCAGTGTCGTCTTTGCAGCAGAGGGGTTTTCTTCCACTCCCGTCGGGGCTGATTTTGTCAACCGAGGGTGAGACAGTGATTGGTATGAAAGATGGCGTTGAATACGTGTTGCGTTTTGGTGCAGGTACGACTGTTACGGATCCAGGGAAAGCCGATTCAGGTGAAGGCGACGATGCTACAGCAGAGTCAGTTGGGACAGCTGCTCGATACCTTCTGGTCATGGCGCAATTTAATGAGAATCTGTTAGAGCAGCCGGAATTAGCGGCCCTTCCTTCCCTGCCCGAAGATAACAAAGAGGCTGGTGAGGTCGCTCAAGAACCAGGAGAGGAGGCCAGTGAGGGAAATAAGGATGACGGTGAAAAGTCCGAGGATGAAAAGACTGGGGCTGAAAAGTCTGAGGACGAAAAGTCGGCTCCGGATCAAGAACCCACAGCTGCAGATTTGCTTAAGCAAGCCGACGAAGCAGAAGCAGCAATGCAGAAAGCCATTGAGTCTCGACGCCAAGTGGAGCGTGAGAATCGCCGTAAGCAGGAATCGTTTGATGAAAAGGTGGCCGAAGGCAAGAAACGAGTGGAAGAACTTAACGGCCGTTTTGCTGATTGGTATTACATCGTATCAGACGAAGAATACAAGAAAATTCATCTTGAACGGAAAGCCGTCATTAAAACAAAGACCGAACCCACAAGCGATGCCGCAACAATCCCGAAACTTCCTGTAAACTAAAATATTACGATTTGTTGGCCTGCTCGTAATAAATACATTGAATTTTGTTTCAACGAGAATCTGATGTCCGAAATACTTACCTCTCCTCGGCCATCACGATTCGGTCGTGCTCTAGGTTTTCGTGTTGTTTCTTCTGGCAGTGCTGTTCCACAAAGAGTCGTTACGAACGCGGACCTTGGTCACCTTGGATGTGACCCGGAATGGATCCTGAGTCGGTCGGGCATACAAGAACGTCGGCATGTTGATCCTGGGATGGCGACAAGTGATCTTGCTTTTCAAGCGGCAGAACGAGCGATTGCTGCATATCCAAGCCGTCGCGAAGAGGTGGATTTGCTCGTTCTTGGAACATTTACGCCTGACACCAGTCTTCCATCCACGGCCTGTATCGTTCAAGAAAAGCTCGGTCTTAATGCCCCAGCGATGGATGTGACAGCAGCGTGTGCTGGTTTCGCTTACGCACTTGTGACAGCAGGGCAATTTCTTGCGACAGGCTCAAGCAATCTTGCGATGGTTATTGGTGTTGATACGAATTCACGTGTTGTGAATCCTGCAGATGTAAAAACCTGGCCACTCTTTGGTGATGGTGCTGGTGCGGTCTTGTTGGAAAGGACTGAAGAAAAGCAAGAAAGTACAGGTTTGCTTGCTTGGTCACTCGGCTCGGATGGCCGTGGATCCGATTTGCTTGTCTGCCCAATGAGTGGTACTCGGCAGCCAGTTACAGCGGAGGGTGTTGCCGCTGGTGATCAATATATGAAGATGGATGGTAGAGCAGTTTTCAAATGGGCAATACGACTAGTCGAAGAGAATGTTCGTCAAGTCATTGAGCATTCAGGCGTACCGATGGAGTCTATTGATTGCTTTATTCTTCACCAGGCAAACCTTCGAATAATTGATGGTGTTCGATCTGCTCTTGGCTTGAAGGAGGAGCAGTTTCTCATCAATCTTGATCGATACGGAAACACATCGAGTGGATCTATTCCTCTTGCTGTCGATGAAGCCTGGCGTGCTGGGCGAATAGGTTCTGGTAGTACGGTATTAATTTGTGGATTCGGTGGTGGATTAGCTTGGGGCAGTGGTGTTTGGCGGCTTTAATACTATGTTGAATTTTCGGTAGGAAGAAAAATGAAATCTTTACCAAAACGATCAGATGTTATAACGGGTGATACCTGGAATCTTGAGAGTCTTTTTGCCACTGACGCTGACTGGGATGAGGCACTGCTCGTATGGGAAAAACGTATTCCTCTTTTTCGAGATTATGTTGGAACACTTGGTGAATCGCCTGAGCAACTTGCCAAGTGCCTGGCCTTTGACTTAGAGGTTGATCGTGAAGCCGATAGGCTTGGGACATATGCCCATCTGCGTATGAGTGAGGACACAGCGGCGACGCCTGCACAGCGAATGACAGGGCGTTTTCAGCATGCAGCCACGAGAGCCGGCGAATTCGCCAGTTTCTTGCAGCCGGAAATTATGGCGATTGACGCATCTGTTCTGGAAGAGTGGCTCGAAACGCCTGAGTTGCAACCCTATCGCTTAATGCTTGAACGAGTCGTCCGAAATCGCCCGCATGTGCTTTCAGAGCCGGAAGAAAGATTATTGGCAATGCAAGGGACTTTTGCGGGCACTGCAGGAAAAGTTTTTCGTCAATTGACGGATGCCGACATGAAATTTGGCACCATGACTGATGGCAAGGGCAATGAACTTGAGCTTTCCAATGCAACGTTTACGACACTGCTACACGACCCTGTGCATGAGGTCCGGAAAAATGCCTTTCATCAATATTATGACCAGTATAAGGCTCATGCGAACACGCTGGCAGCGACCCTTGCTGGTTCGAATGAACGTGATGCATATGCAGCCAAGGTAAGGCGGCATCCCTCGGCCGTTGAGTCAGCATTATTTGCAGATAATGTTCCAATTGCTGTTTATGATCAACTTGTTTCTGCAGTCCGCGAACATCTTCCGATAGTCCACCGCTATTATGAATTGCGTCGGCGTCTTCTCGGGCTTGATGAGATTCACCATTACGATTGTTATGTTCCACTGGTGCCTGAACTGGATCAGAAGCATACGTGGGACGAAGCAGTTGAAGAAATTCTGACTTCACTTCATCCGCTTGGAGACGCGTATTGCAGCAAACTTGAGGTTGGCTTGCGTGGTCGGTGGTGTGATCGGTATCCGAACATAGGTAAACAGTCGGGCGCATTTAGTTCAGGAACATACGATTCTGACCCGTATATCCTGATGAATTATCAAGAAGATGTTATTGAGCACGTTTTTACGCTGGCTCATGAAGCAGGCCACTCAATGCACACTCGGTTGTCGGCTGAAGCCCAGCCATTTCAGCATGCCGGATACACGATATTTGTTGCTGAGGTTGCCAGTACATTTAATGAACAGTTGCTGACTCGTCATCTTTTATCGAAAGCCAGTTCACCCAAACAACGAGCAGCAATCATTTCTCGTGAGATCGATGCGATTCGTGGAACAATTATTCGTCAGACCATGTTTGCCGAATTCGAACGAATGAGTCACGCGTCAGTTGAGTCTGGCGAGCCATTAACCCTCGAGAAAATTCGAACTCTCTATCGGGAACTACTCAATGAATATTTTGGGTCAGGTTTTGCGGTTGATGAGGAACTCGAGCTAGAGAGTCTTCGGATACCCCATTTTTATCGGGCATTCTATGTTTATAAGTACGCAACTGGATTGTCAGCATCGATCACTCTCGCGAAAAAAGTTGCTGAGGGTGGCCCGGAGGAACTGGCCGCGTACTTAAACTTTTTGCGTGGCGGATGCTCGAAATGGCCGCTCGATTTGCTTCGTGATGCGGGCGTAGATCTGGAGACTCCCGAGCCCGTTAGTTTGGCACTGGTAAGGTTTGGCGAACTTGTTGATGAACTCGAAAGCCTTTTGGGATGAGCTTTTGATTCTACAGAGTGCGGTAACTTACTATTCATCAAGCTTTATCGATGCAATACGCTTTGCAAATTCAATAAAAGATCGGACCATTGAGCCTGTTCCTCCACCTGCAATCGAGGGGCGTGGTTTATCAGCGAACGCCGGTCCTGCGATATCGACATGAATCCAAGGGATGTTTCGAACAAATCTCTCCAGGAGTTTTGCCGCGGTTATTGCGCCACCGAGTCGACCGTCACCAACGTTCTTAATGTCAGCGACATCACTAAATATCTGACTATTAAAATCTTTATCCATTGGGAGTTGCCAGACTCTTTCTCCGACTGAAGTTGCAGCATTTTCTAGTACATCACAATACGCTTGGTTATTCGTGAAAATGCCGGCTATATCTCGACCAAGAGCAACCATGCATGCGCCCGTGAGTGTGGCAGCATCGATAATGCAGGAGGGCTTTAGGTCAGCGACAACGTCCAGTACATCAGCAAGAACGACTCGGCCCTCAGCGTCAGTGTTGTGGATTTCAATTGTTGTACCACTTCGAGCCGTTACGACATCTCCTAGTTTGTAGGCATTGCCACCAGTCATATTCTCAACAAGTCCAACGGCAGCTACGACGTGAATTGGGATTTTCAGTGCTGCGATTGATGCTATAGCTCCAAGTGCGGCAGCAGCTCCGGCCATGTCACACTTCATAGCAAGCATTCCCTCGGAAGTCTTCAGAGAAAGGCCCCCAGAATCGAATGTCACACCTTTGCCGACAAGAGCTACCCTCGGAGATGTATCGTTGCATCCGGGGCCTCTGTAATGCATGAGAACAATACGGGGTGCTCGAGTGCTTCCTCGGGCAACCGCGAGCAACGCCTGGCAACGTTCTCTCTCAAGGCGTGCCTGATCCCAGATTTCAATTTCAAGTCCAACACGTCCGGCTATTGTTGCTGCCTCCTCAGCAAAAGTCTCTGGGTATAGGTCATCTGGTGGCATGTTGACGAGGCGGCGGGCAAGTTTTACACCCTCACCGATGATGCTGCCCCGTTGGACAACCTCGACAGGTGCCTGCAACCAGACGGTCTTTTCAAAAGGTGTTTGATGTTTTTCCGAACGATACAAGTCCTGTCCAGCGACGCCCATGATCGATCCAGCAACGGCCTGTTCTAGTTCCTCGTTTGACCAAGTACCATCAGCAAGAAAACCAATAGTTGCTCTTGGTTGACCAGAGAGTCTCCGTGCTGCGGCTCCAGAGGCTTCGTACAACACACCGGCATGAACTTCTTCGCGAGAACCGATGCCGACTATGAGTAATTGTTTGCAGGCAAGTCCGTTTGGAGCATAAAGTGGAATGCATTCATATCGTTTCCCTGTGAGTTCTCCTTGTTGAAAGAGTTGCTGTAGTAAGCCACCAGTAGATTTATCAATTTCAATAAGTGGTCCTCGAAGGCCGTCAGACTCGAGAAATACGACAAGGGCATCGGCCTTGAAGTGAGCTGGATCAGCAGATGGCTCTGCGCTTATAGCAGAAGTTTCAGAATTAGTTTGCGTGTAGTTTAGAAACTCAGACGACATCGTATGGCCCTTTTTGTATTTTTACAGGTATCTAACTCGGACATATGGAGTGTTGCAGTCAGCCCGCGAGGCTTCAACTCGCCCAATGAAATCGTCGTGCTGCAAGTGAAAGGAGAACTGGTAGGACAAGAAGGTTTCCAAGAAGACCACCCAGTAGAGTAAGGCAAGAGAGTCTTCCAAAAGAGACGGTTGGTATGAATTCACTTGTCGTTAGTGCAAGGAAGCCGACAACGAGGGCAAGTGTCGAAAATATCATTGCTCGTCCAGCTGTCTGATGAGCAGCCTGAAGTGCTTCGGTAATGAGACCTTGTTGATAGAGGTGGCGACGAAAAGCAGTCGTGTAGTGGATGGAGCTGTCCACAGAAAGTCCGAGGGATACCGCAGCAATCATTGCAGTCCCCATATTAATTGGTTCTCCCACCCAGCCGAGTATTCCGAGAATAAAGACTATGGGAAGAGTGTTAGGGATCAGCGTTATCCCACCAATAATGACACTCTGAAAACCAATCGACAGGAAGATGAAAATGCCAACTGCCGCTATAAGGAAAGTGAGCCACTGATCTTGAATCATTCGCTCAACAAGTTGAGCAAGTAGAACAAAAAATCCAGTTACTTCACCGGCTGGGGTCGTTGTTGTTTGCGGAAACAGTTCTGTGACGGTCATCCGGACACGATTAATGAGTAATCGCTTTAAAAAAGCTGGTTGTTTTTCACGTGCTCGAAGCATGACTCGTAACCATGTTGAATTGTCGAGGGGATCTGTGCCTATAAGACTTGTTGCAAGCTGCGGCAGTTGTTGTTGGAAAACACTCACCGCTGTTCCAACCATCATGTTGCCGACGGGAGAGTTTTGTAGTTCAGCCAGAGGAACTGGTGAAATAGCATCAAGAAGATCAACAATGCTGAGGACTTTGGTAAGACCTTGAGTCGTCGTTTCAGCTGTTGATTCATTTCGGATTCGACTTTCTAGATCACGGATACGACCAAGATCTTTAGCGTCAATCGGCTGTTTAACTGGAATTAAAATATCCCAAACACCCGCACCTCCGAGTCGAGATTCAACCATGTCATAAGACTTGACGATAGGGCTTGTTGGCCGAAAGTTCTTTGTGAAGTCTGTTTCGACTTGGAGCTGAAAAAGCCCCACCCCTGCGAATGCAATGATTGCCAAAGAACAAAAGAGTATTGGTTTTGGATGTTGAGTAATCCGGTAAACAAGATGATTAAGATAGGTGTCGAGGTGTTCTTCTCCTTGCCGATCTCGATTCGTCGTGCTGTTTTGCCCCACGAGCGCAAACCAGGGGATGACAAGTCCAACGGCAACAAGCACCATTGCAGCACCAATTACTGTCATGATTCCGAAATCATGGACAGGTCCTACGTTGCTGGCGATAAGTGAACCAAAGCCGATGATATCAGTAATAATTGCACCAATAATGGGCCAGAAAAGCGTTCGAAGCGTATTCGTGAGTGCCTGTTGGGGTGCTTCGCCATCATTTAGCCTTCGTCGGAATTCAACAATGATGTGAACTGTAGTTGCGATCGCTACGACGGTGATCATCGCGGAAAGCATGGTCGATACCATGGTGATTTTTTGGCCAACTGTTGCAAGCAGGCCACGAGTTGACCATAAGGCTAGGACCACTACAGCAAGTGGTGCAAAGAGCCATCGGATGCTTCGGAACAAAACAAGCAGCACTACCGAAGCAAGTAACCCCGCTGTTATACCAAGAACATTTCCGTCACGGCGAAGCATGGCAAATCCATCCCGAAGCATAACTGATTCGCCAGCGATTGTCCCGGCTGGATATTCTTGCATGATGGCTCTAATAGCATCGATTGTTTTTCCGGTACGATCTTGCTGAGCAGTTGATTGCTCTATTGTTGGTTGCTCTTTTTCAGAAAGGACACAGACAACAGCAGCAGTTTGGCGATCTGTTCCAACCGTATATCCCTCCATGAGCCGAACAAGATTCTCAGCGGTTGAATTATTTTCAGTATCGATAATGCCAGAACCGAGTGGTGTTGTTGCTAAACTCGTCGCTGCATGTACGCCAGGTAGCTCAGATAGGCGTTTCGTTAATTCCTCAAGACGGGAAAATCCAGTGAGTTGAAATAGCTCCGGCTCGTCATAGACGGCGAGCACAATAGAGCTCGCACTAAACGTTCGCCCAAGTCGATGGAATGGAGGAAGTGCCGAATCACTCCGATCAAACATGGCATCAATGGACTGAGAATATTCCAGGTGTCGAGATTGCTCAACTGAAAGGAGTCCGATTGCAATACCAAAAAGCATGAAAATGAGACGATGCCTGACGAGTTCGCAGGATAGCTTATTAGCGAAACTGGTTAATTTAGAAGGTGCGAGAGGCATTCCAATGTCGTCCTGATTGAGACTGAACCACCCAGTTTACCCGGATGGTTCACCTAGTCTTCCAAATTCCCTACAAATTTTCGACACCTTGACCGGAATTTTAGCCCGTGATTATAGTCCCGCTCCTAGTTTTGTTTCCCCTATTAGCCGAGCCCTGGTGGTATCGGTACAGCGGGTGCGCGTGCCTCAAAACCTCATTCATAACGATCATTCCGGAGAATGTCATTTCGGTCCAGGACCACCTGGAGCGAAGAGACGTTTTCTATCGGTACGTCATCGACTTCCGGAAACTTTGTTGCCGGGTAGTGCAGCCATCGTCTGGCTTTTGGTTTTCTTAAGCACGTGTTGGAGCACAGCGCGTGCGCAGCTACCAGCCCCTCATAACTCTAGTGGTGTACTCGCCAGTTTGCCGGCACGTGGGTTGGCAGCGGCTATCGCAGAGGCTGGCCAGATCGAAGTGCCTGCTGCAAATCCTCAGGAACTCCTGAACATTACTGCTACCCAGGCATCACGCTGGACAGAGGGCTCTTACGAAGTGTGGCATCTCACGGGAGGAGTCGAGCTTTCTCAAGGTCTTACCGCAGTCGATTCTCATGAGGCTGTCATATGGATTGAACAGCAGCCTGAAGGTGAGGAAACAAGAGAGGGGGTAGAGGTCCCAACAGTTCGAACGGTTCTTGTTCGAATGGCTGGAGGGGTAGAAGTACGAAGAAGTGTTTCTTCTGCAGTTGATGGTGAACATGTTGCCACGATTCGTAGTGATCGTTGGTCTGGCCGCTTTACAATTATTCGTGATCCAAAACTTGATTTTAAAAGTGTTGTGGCCTCGGGAAGTAGGCCAGCTGTCTATGAGGCGCCTGCAAACATTACACCAATGCCGTCATCAGAAATCGAACTCGTTTCTGGTGAGGAAGTAATCAATGAAGTTGAGCCAGCACAATTTGCAGAGTTTGGTGATGCTAATGGCGGTGTCATTGTTCCGTCAAAGCAAACGATCACAGCAGGCCGTCGGTTGCGGGCTTTTCCTCGATCAAGTATGCCACTTGCCGTTCAGTGGTTTCCAAGTCCGTCAGGGCCAGAGTGGGTCGCTGTAATTACATCAGGAATCAATCTGGTGATTGATGGAGTGGATCCGGCAGGGCCACTCGATATTTCTGCTGATCGAATGGTTATTTGGACTCGTGGCCAGGAACAGCCAGATCTTGGAGGGGATGCTGCTCAGGCTGCAGATGCACCACTCGAACTTTATATGGAGGGCAATGTCGTTTTTCGGCAGGGCCAGCGTGTGATTGAGGCTGTCAGTATGTTTTATGACGTGCCCCGATCAAGTGGTGTCATCACAGGCGCTTCTGTTCTCACTCCAGTCGAAAGTTATGCGGGCTTAATACGTTTGCGAGCAGATGTACTTCGGCAAGTTGACCGTAGCCGTTTTGTTGCACAAAGGAGTGGCCTGACGACAAGTCGTATGGGAACTCCAACGTGGGAGTTTCGCTCCCGAGAAATGACATTTACCGATGAGCAGGTGCCGCTCCCTGGACCATTTGGTATGCCAATGATTGACCCACTTACGGGCGAGCCAGCTATTGAGCATCGGCAACGTGTAACGAGCCGTGGAAATACTGTGACGCTTGGCGGTGTCCCAATTTTATGGTGGCCAGTACTTGCCACCAATGCAACAAAGCCGACCTTCTATATTAATGATTTAAAAATTAAGAATGATCAGATTCTTGGTACGCAGGTCTTAACAAGCTGGGACGCGTTTCAGGTTCTCGGCTGGCAAGATGCACCGTCTGGTGTCGACTGGGATTTTAATATCGATTATCTCAGCCTGAGAGGGCCAGGGGGCGGCACGTCTTTGCTTTATAATCGACCGCAGTTTCTGGGGCTTGGTACGCCCGCAAATGGAATCGCTGATGCATGGTTCGTCGTTGATCGAGGGATAGATAACCTTGGTCTTCAAAGGCGAGACTTTACATATCCAGGCTATCAGGGTGCTTTTCGAGGTCGATCGTTCTGGAGGCATCGTCAAGATCTTGTTGCAGGATGGCAAGCACGAGGAGCGGCTGGTTGGATCAGTGACTTTAATTTTCTTGAAGAGTACTACGAATCTGAGTGGGAAGAAGGGTATGAGCAACGTACATGGCTTGATTTACGTAGACCGACAGATAATCGTCAGTGGCGTCTTTTAACGAGTTTGCGGGTAGATCCATTCTTGACGCAGAGTGAGTGGTGGCCAAGACTTGATCATCATTGGATGGCACAGCCCCTCTTGCGCGATGCGCTTTCCTGGTACGAACATTCAAGTATCTCATATGTTCGTCAGGCTTTACCGGCTGCACCACAGGGTAACAATGTCCCGGGAGGGCCTAATCCAGGCCAAGGATATTCTCTGTGGACACTTCTTCCGTACGAGAACAACGTTATTGGTGAGCGGTTAGTCACGCGCCAGGAAATTGATCTGCCGTTTCAGGCGGGCCCGGTCAAGCTTGTCCCTTATGCGCTGGGTGAGCTTGGACACTGGGGGCAAGATGTGGGTGATCCTTTCACAGGAGCAGCACCTAGCAGTATTGATCGTGCATATGGTCAAGTTGGAATTCGTTCAAGCTTGCCGATGTGGACTTCTGACAATTCCGTCGAGAGTAGGCTCTGGAATCTCCATGGTTTGGCCCACAAAGTAATCTTTGAAGCCGAGTTCTCGTATGCTGATGCGACGAAAGACGTTAACCAATTTCCACTCTATGACCAGTTAGATGACGATACAATTAATCAGTACCGACGAAATATTGCCTTTTTTGATTTTCAAAATACGCCACCACCAGGAGTATCACCGAACCCTTACTATGCCGTATCGCCATTTGATTTCGCAGGTTCAGGAAGAGGTCCTAATAATGGTCGATATGATCCGCGTTCATATGCAATTCGTCGTGGAATTGGTAGCTGGGTGACTGGGCCAAGTGAGGTGGTGAATGACCTGACAGCCTTCCGTGTCGGCGCTCGACAGCGTTGGCAGACAAAACGAGGGCCTTATGGCAACCGCCGGATTGTTGACTGGGTTGTTTTTGATATTGATGGTGAATTCTTTCCAACGACGAGCCAGAATTTTGGCCAGGTCCTGGGACTCTGGCAATACGATTTTCGCTGGCATGTCGGTGACCGTACAACTATTTTGTCGACTGCTGACGTCGATTTTTTCACTGGCGGTCAACAGCTTTATACCGTCGGTGCTCTGTTGAATCGGTCAGCTCGGGGAAGTGTGTATATGGGATACCAATCATTTGGTGGTCCTATCACCGCAAGTGTTCTTACTGGTTCGTATACGTATCGAATGAGCCCAAAGTGGGCAAGTTCCTTTGGGTCGTCTGTTGACCTTACAGGCGCTAATATTGGTCAGCGGTTTCAACTTGTCCGGATAGGTGAATCGTTCTTGATGAGTTTTGGATTTAATGTTGACTATAGCCGTAATAATGTTGGCGTGACGTTTGCCATTGAGCCAAGATTTTTGTCTGGCACTCAGTTTGCCGGTGGTGCGGGACTCTCTGATTCGGCCGCTGGAACATCTGCATTCGGCGGCTCGCCAAATGGGGCACCAATTGCTGGAGCTTACGGGCTCGAGTGATTCTGTTGTTCGCGGTACCACAGACCCCAGCCGAAAAATATAAGTGCCAAAAGAACATAGGCAATTGTCAGTTCGGTTGGACTGCGGCCACGTGACTCAATAGGTAGCTCGCCAATGGCCCATGGGAAAAACATTCGTCCATCCTGAAAAGGAGAATGGATGATGCCGAAGAGAGTGAATGTTGCTGCAGCGATGCACCAACCGGATGCTTTAATGAGTGTGCGGTCAATGAGCGCTGCGGTCATGCCCGCCCATAAAAGACTTGTAATAATAAATCCTGATGCAAGAATTCTGAGGCTATACAGTTCACTTGCCAATTGATTGCCAGGAGTAGCACCTGCTGCAAGGAGTTTGTCGGTTTGAATTACAACAAGAGCGGCAAGTGCTGGTATGCATGCAATAGCAACTGCCGGATAGTGATGTTTTGGAGTAGCTCCGAAACTTTGAGCAGAAATCTCAAGTCCGATAAAAATTAAGATCGGCAGAATAGCTGGCGCTGGAATGAGTTCGTAGAGCAACGCGAATGAGCCTGTGAGGCCAGCAACACCAATGAAAACAGCAGTTGCCAGTGTGTAGGCTGCGCGACCTCCCATTGCTTTATATGCGGGGTGACCAATGTATGGTGTCGACTGGATGACACCCCCGCAGATCCCTGCAACCAGTGTCGCAAGTCCTTCAATCGCAATAACACCTCGGGTGTCATATTCATCCCCTGCTGCCGCTGCGCTTTCCGTACAGTCAATGCCACCAATAACAGTGCCGAGAGCAAAAGGAATGACAATGGGCAGATATTTCACCGTGAGTGGCCACGCTGATACCCAGCGGAATTGAAAGACATCAAACCAGCCAGTTGGCCAAAGTGCTGAGAGAGGAGCAAAACTTGTATGAGTCTCACTGGATGGTAACCATCCCAGTGAAAATCCTGTGGCGGCAATCGCTCCACCAACGAGAAGAGCAGCAAGAGCACCAGGGATACGGTAAGGTAAGGAAATCTTAGCTGTGAGGCTCGCTAATATGATACCAAGCGAGACAAGGCCAATGATTGGTTGTGAAAGCAACTCAACAAAAGGTAGGAAGCTAATGAGTGCAAGCGCGATGGCAGCAAGGCTACCAAGCAAGGCAGCGCGGGGGATCCGGCGACGGATTTTTGATGCAATAGGTGCACAGCAAAGTTTGAAGATACCGCTTGCCACAATACAGCACATACCAATATGCCACGCCTGACGTGCAGCGTCTGAGTTCGAGAGGCCATTACCAGTTGCTTCTAGATAAGCTGGACCAATGACAAAAAAGACCATTCCAAAAGTGCTTGGGGTATCAAGCCCTAAGGGCATCGCCGTGACATTATTACCACGAGTCTGCTTTGCGAGACGAAAGGCCATGGCTGTGAAGAGTACATCCCCAACGATAACTCCAAGAGCCGTCCCGGGAACAAAATGTGATAATGCGAATTCCAGTGGATAGTTGAAGACGGCTACCAGCAGTGACACAGCGAGTGTCAAATCAGCTAAATTATCTAGCGATAGGCCAAAAAAAGCATTTAAGTCACCACGTGTTGCCCAGCGATATCGAAAAGGTGGTGGCATGGAGGCTCTTGATATCTTGTTTTCTGGGGCTTTGGGATATGTCGAGACATCTGTTTGACCTGATGGTCGCAGGCTGTAACGGTACGGACTATACTCTGTTTCTAAGGAAAAACGAGATGCTGTGTTTTTCACTTACCTTTAAAAGGGTGACGAAACGACGAGTTGCTTTTTAAAAGTAAAAGAAAAAGCGGTTCTGGGCACCGAACCACAAGACGACCTTCTGCGTAGTACATCATGGACATCGATCAGCCTTCATCTAAGAGAACTGACCCCATTGTTGGGGGGAGTTCTTTAAATACAGGAAAAGCTGATAGTGCTCCACGTCCCCTGCGCCCGCTTGCAGAAGAGTCGTCAGATGAAGAACTTTTCCAAAATTTTTGTGACTCTGAAAGTACGAGTGCATACGAAGCGTTGGTTGCTCGGTACGAGAGAGAGTTATTTAGCTATTTGCGGCGGTATGTTGGAAATGCTGAAATGGCAGAAGATGTTTTTCAAGCAACCTTTCTTCAGGTCTACGTTAAACGAGATCGGTTTGAGGCAGGGAGACGTTTTCGTCCGTGGCTTTACACGATTGCAACCAATCAGGCAATCGATGCTCAAAGACGGAATAGGCGACATCGTATGGTGAGTTTAGATCAACGAGCAGGCAATGACGATGAGGGAGACCTCATGTCAGTTGTCTCATCTACTGGGCCAACAGCGGTAGAAAATTTGGAAGATGAAGAGGCTCGAGAATGGGTGCGAGGCGCTGTTGATGGTTTGCCTGAGACATTGCGTGCAGCATTAATCTTAGTATATCACCAGGGGTTGAAGTATCGGGAAGCAGCTGACGTTCTGGGGATTCCGGTGGGAACGGTCAAGAGTCGTTTGCACGCTGCGTTAGCAAAACTTAATAGTGCATGGACGACCAGCGACCAATCGGAGCTAAAGGCATGAAGGAACAAGTTGCCAGTCATCACCGAGTCAAGCATGCAAAGGCATTAGGCTGCTTGTCGTCAAAGGAGGGAAGGGTGATATGCGTCCGGATTTAGTCGGATATTTATTCGACAGTTTAGATGAAAAAGAGCGTTCAGAGATTGATCACGCTCTTCAAAACCCTACTACTTCGGGTGAAATTGAAAAAGAACTTGCAGCTCTCCAGCGTGCTATTCAGCCATTGGAACGTGATGAGGGTTTCATTGAGCCGCCTGCCGGTTTAGTGGCAAGAACGATTGCAGCAGTGAACCAAGCCTCTCCAACTCGAACTCCATCTTCAGCGACTAAAGGACCAACCCTTTCGCCAGTATCAGATTCAGGTTCAATCATTCAGCCACGAATCTGGCTTGACCGTGTGATTCTTGCAGCTGCATCGATTGCGGCGGTAGTACTGCTTGCCCCGCTCCTAATGGAAGCTTTGGAGGATGCAAGAGCTACAAGAGCTCAGCAGAATCTGCAGAAGGTAGCAGTAGCTCTTCAGGGATATGCTGACGCACACAATATGTTCCCGACTCCACCTGACGCCGGCCCACTGTCACGCGCAGGCTTGTACGCTCCAACACTGGTGTCGGAGCATAGGATTCGACCAGATGATGGTTTGCTTGTATACCCAGGTTCACCGCTCAATGATAAAAAATTTCAGGTGCCATCAAGAGAGGAACTTGAGGCCGCAGTTGGTACTGAGGAATTTGAAAAACTCATTGGGATCATGGGAGGTGATTATGGGTATACACTTGGCTATCGTGATGAGTCTGGCCATTTAAAACCCAATCGAAATCAGCATCGGAGCCATCATCCAATTATGGCAGATGCTCCAGATGCAAGTGGTGAGCAAAGCAGTAATCATCCTGATGGAGCACACCATATCGTGTACGAAGATGGCCGTGTTGAAAGAATCTGGGTTACAAGTTCGACGCTCGATCAATTACACAGAGACGACCATCTCTATTTGAACAATGATGGAAAAATTGCTGCTGGAAAAGACATAGAAGACGCAGTAATTGGTGATTCACATCATCAGCCCTAGAGTGAGTGGATTCATTTTATCGAGGCTTTGTGAAAACTTTTCCTGTACACCTAGCTTGGCTGGGTAAACCGCTTTATTTGCCAGTAAGGTCACGTGCTGCGGTAACAATGGCTTCAGTCGTGATGCCAAAGTGTTGAAATAATTGTTTCGCAGGACCCGAAGCACCAAAGCCATTCATGCCAATAAATTTCCCGGTGTTACCGAGCCACTTTTCCCAACCGAATCCTGAGGCAGCTTCACATGCAACCCGTGCAGATACTTTAGAAGGTAGGACGTGCTCCCGGTAGTCACTGTCCTGCTCATCAAAGAGTTCCCAGCATGGAAGGCTCACAACTCGAGTTTGTATGTCATGAGATTCGAGTGTTTGAGCTGCGTCAAGGCATAGTGGAATTTCACTGCCTGTTCCAATGAGAATGCACTCAGGTTTTCCGTTCGTTGCCTCTTTTAAGATATAGCCTCCCTTGGCTACGCCATTCGCTGAACCAAGGTTGTTCCGGTCGAGTGTTGGTAGGTTTTGTCTCGACAGCACCATAACTGCAGGCCGCTTAGAATTCTTTAATGAACTCTTGTAGGCCTCCGCAACCTCGTTTGCATCAGCTGGACGAAAGACATTTAATCCAGGGACTGCACGTGCACTGGCAAGGTGCTCAATCGGCTGATGAGTCGGTCCGTCCTCACCTAACCCGATTGAATCGTGTGTCAGTACGTAGATGACTCCAAGTTCCCCTAGGGCGGACAGTCGGAGTGATGGTTTGAGGTAATCAAAGAATACAAAGAATGTTGCGGCATAAGGTCTTAGACCACATAAAGCCATGCCGTTGCAAGCAGCAGCCATGGCGTGTTCTCGGATGCCAAAGTGGAAGTTCCGCCCTTGAAGGTTTTGGGGCCCGAAGTCACCAGCATCAGGAATAAGAGTCATCGTCGATGGCGCTAGATCAGCTGAGCCCCCTAAAAACCATGGAATGGAACCACTAAGAGATTGAAGGACTTTTCCGGACGAAACACGGCTGGCAAGGCCCTTTGTATCAGTTGGGAATTCGGGGATCGCATCTTCCCATCCTTTTGGTAGCTCTCCAGATAGCATGCATTCGATTTCTTTTGCAGCGTCTGGCTCCGCAGATACTAATGATTGATAAGACTCTCTCCATAAAGCAGCGGCCTTCTCTCCTCGTTCACTTATCACATTTTGGAAATGCTCGGCAACTCCACTTGGTACGTGAAACGCTTCATCTGTGGGCCAGCCGTAGGCCTTTTTAGCGCCCTGTATTTCTTCCTGGCCGAGTGGAGCTCCGTGCGATGAATGAGAGCCGGCTTTAGAAGGAGCACCAAACCCGATAATACTCTTTACAACTATGAGGGTAGGCTTTTTTTCTTCTTCTTTGAAAGACTGCAGAGCCTGAATCAGTGAAGATGTATCATTTGCATCTTCCACATACTCGATTCGCCAACCGAACCCTTCAAAACGACGCCCGACATTTTCACTGAACGCAAGATCGGTCTCGCCTTCAATAGTTATCTTGTTGTCATCATAAACCCAGCAGAGATTTGACAGTTCGAGATGGCCGGCAAGCGATGCGGCTTCACTGGAAACCCCCTCCATTAAGTCACCATCGCTACAAATCACATACGTATCAAAGTCAAAAAGTGTGTTATTGGGACGATTGTATTTTGCACCAAGCCAACGAGAAGCAACAGCCATGCCTACTGAATTTGCACATCCTTGGCCAAGTGGTCCTGTGGTTGTTTCCACACCTACAGCAAGGTGGTGTTCGGGGTGTCCGGCACAAACACTATCAAGCTGGCGAAACTTTTTAATATCATCGAGGTTTACTGCTGGAAATCTGTTGGTTTCAGAATTCGGTTGTCCTTGCTTGATTCCAGCAAGATGAATCAGGCTGTAAAGCAGCATGGAAGCATGGCCGCATGAGAGAACAAATCGGTCGCGGTTCGGCCAGCTCGAATCGGCTGGGTTATAACGGAGAAAATCTTTCCAAATCGTGTACGCAACCGGAGCCAGTGCCATTGGAGTTCCCGGGTGCCCACTTTTTGCAGCCTCAACGGCATCCATCGACAGTGTACGAATCGTGTCAATTGTAAGTTGATCAATGTCGGTGAGGGTTTGCGTGTCTGAGCTAGGCATGAAGAGGCTTTCAAACGTTAGAAGTTAAAGGGCTATGACTTACTGAATTAAGTACGAGGGTAAACATCAGTCCGAAATACCCGATCGAACTCGAATAATATAAGCGATAATGTTTACTGTGACGACAGATGCCGTTTATATGCGTCGTCAAGTTCTTCTGGGCTTTTTTCACAGAGTTTCCAGAGTGTTTCATACTCTGCAGTTCCGCGGTAGAGCTGAACAAGATACTCAACAAATGCATCCCGATAGCGGCCTCGTTCACCATTCATAAAGAAATCAGCAAGACCGGACAGTTGACTATAGATTTTCGGTAAGTCTGGGTCGTTCTGCATTGCTATCCGGCTAAGTTTTGAAAGTTTTCGGAGTGGCAGAAAAAAACTATCATCGAGAAGTCTTTCTTTCGCTGCAGGAACACGTCCACGATCGCGTCCCCCAACAATGAATCCGAATTCAGTTTTTACAATGCTTTCCATATAGCAGGCAGCAGCTTCCATTGCCCAGATGCCATGATGACTGCCAGCAACCGGATTTGTTGGCCAACATTCTGCAAAAAGCTGATGGGTTGCTTCGTGTTCCACGGTCTGTCTGTCAGAGTCTTGATTGTCGAAAAACCATGCTGTTTGTGTGGGTGTCCAATACATTCCAAGACTTTTTTCAACGTTTGGTTCCAATGATCGCAAGCTATTGATGTATTGCTCACGATGAGCGAGTAATATCGCTTTAAATGAACCCGTTGGGCGAGGTCTAGCTTGACCATTGATTCTGGAATTCAGTTCTGCTGGTGTCATTACAAACCCGCCAAAAACTTGCCGCCATATGAAGCGGGTCAATTCGAGACGCTCTGCAAGGTCGCCAGTCTGAACTGTTCCGGCCGTCGACTGGATGTTCCAGTGGTCAGAAACAAAAAGTTTGGTTGTGTTAGTAGCTTGTGGACTAACTATTTTGGGCAACAGAAGTTTACTCGGAGAAGATGATGCAATGGTGCTTTTTCCATTTCTTGTCCAGCCATTTTTTCGAGAATACTCTTTTTGTTGTCTAAGTTGACGTGCGGCATTTGGCCAGACCCATTGGTCTTCATGCCGGACATATCCTAAGGCTCGCCTGCCAAATGTATGGTCAGGGGCTTCCCGAACAACACGGACGAGTAGGCGAATAGCTTCATTACTCGATTGAAAACGATTGCGGTTAGAAATTTCCCGCTGTTTTTTGATTTCAGCCTTGGCTGTTTCAAAAAAATAATGAGCTCGCTGCTGCCGAAGAATCATGAATGCTGACCACAAAGATCTGCTCGATTCCTCTAGCCAATCGGGACCGTTAGTATTTTGATTGATCGAAGCAATAACCTGCGCGTCGACTTCAGTAACTTCGTCTGGCAATGGCCAATCACGAATCAATCGTGCCAGCTTTTTGTCGCCGGAAGCAGTAGCCTTCTGCACAAGTTCTAGACAGCAATTCTTCCATTCGGCATCTACTGCTTGTATCGTGCCCCCATGCCCGTCAGGTGGCCCGTTCTTGTTCTCAGCACGAAGCTTCTGTTGGCCACAAAAATAACTGACGGTAGCGAGACAAAAGACAAAGAAGACCCTCGGCCACTCAGCCTTCATCGTGTTGGTGTTAATCTTCTTTGTCAAAAGCTGCATCAAATTGTCGATTACTTGGAGCGAAATCAATGTTTTGAACGAATTCACATGCTTCGGTTGCACCGTGTTCACGATCCATGCCGCAATCTTCCCACTCGACAGACAGTGGGCCGCCATAGCCAATATCATTAAGTGCCCGAATAATTTCTTCAAAGTCGACGCCTCCACGGCCGGGGGAACGAAAGTCCCAGCCACGACGTGGGTCTCCAAAATTAAGGTGGCTTCCGAGGATGCCTCCCTTGCCATTGAGCAGGACAACGGCGTCCTTGATGTGAACATGATAAATGCGGTCAGGGAATGTCCGGATAAATTCCACAGGATCGACACCTTGCCAGTGCAGGTGACTTGGGTCAAAGTTAAAACCAAACTCTTCCCGATGATCGACTGCCTCAAGCGCTCGTTGAGCGGTGATAATATCAAATGCGATTTCAGTCGGGTGTACTTCTAACGCAAAACGGACACCTGACTCAGCGAAAGTATCTAAAATTGGATTCCAGCGGTCTGCAAAATCCCTAAAGCCAGCATCAATCATCGATTCGGGTACCGGCGGAAATGAATATAAGAGATGCCAGATACTCGAGCCAGTAAATCCATTCACAACAGACACGCCAAGTTTCTTTGCAGCTCTGGCAGTTTGCATCACTTCTTCAGCAGCTCGCTGACTGACGCCCTCTGGGTCACCGTCTCCCCAGATGTACGGAGGGAGAATAGTTTTATGTCGTTCATCCACACGGTCACAAACCGCCTGGCCAACAAGGTGACAAGAAATTGCATGTACCATCAGGTCGTGCTGTTCGAGAAGATCTCGTTTGGTTGAGCAGTAGCCCTCATCAGCCATTGCTTTATCAACTTCAAAATGATCTCCCCAACAGGCCAGCTCAAGTCCTTGGTATCCAAACTCACTGGCTTTTCGAGCGAGATTTTCCAGTGGCATGTCGGCCCATTGGCCAGTGAATAATGTGACAGGGCGGCTCATTTCGGTGAACTCCTTGAGAGGGTGAAAGGAAAGTATTTGATGAGGTGTAGAAAAAGCGTTTCCTTTTTCACCTTTCCAAATTTTTGCAGAATTTCCGTGAGTTGAAAACCATTAGATGTATCGATTGTTCAGAAAAAACTTTTAAACGCTTCAAAACAAAGTCCACCTACCCATGCGAGACTCATTCAGCCAGTTTTCAGCGACGGATAACGCTGCGAAGAAGGAGGCATCCCCAGGTAGTAATTAAGACATTTCCTCCCCAGACTGCGATAGGCGGTAAATCACCGGCTTTCGCTTGAGAGACGCCCGCCATGACTACAGGGTAATAGATAAGTAGTATCGGCAAAAAGCAGAGGAAAAAACTTGTTAGAAAGTCAGCATTTCGCATTCGAATGGCCATCGGAGCACCTACGAGTACGAAAGCCAAACAACTGAAGCCATTCGCCCAACGTCTCCATGGCTCCATGGCAATACGATTAAGGCGACTATGTAAGTAATCAATTTGTGCTTGTTCTCCAGCGGAGTGCTGCGGAGTTGAGCGTTCGGCATGGCCTGTCAGGAATGCCTCAGCAAGTCGACCAGCAATCTGTTGCTCTGCTTGATGGATGCCTTTTATTGCATCCTCTTTTGCCTCAACGAAATCACCCATCGCTATCTGAGATGGACTTTTCGAAGCATTGTTGCTCTTGCCGATGGAGTCTAGAGGAATGACTCGTTCAATGGTATCAGGGAAGGCAACCTCAACGTCACCAACTCGTACGATTCCATTTGTGCAGATAGCAGTGATGGTACCGCTTTTGGCATTGGTCTTCAGTTCTGCCTCCATTGCTGAAAGCGTAACGGGGGGGCTTGAGTCGCTCGGCTGGAATGACATTGTTGGCCGAATGAGCCGGCGACCTTGAACACCTTTTACATTAATTGCCAACTTGTCTGTGCTATAGGACCGCTGCTGTTGTAATCGGCTGTAGATGATTTCTTCGAGGCTTCGAACAACAACACCCCGAACACCTTCACGCCCCCATGATACGGCGATATCATTAAGCCAAACGCAGCCAAGACTAATTAGAATAGCCAATATAGCAATCGGATAGATGGTTGCCATCGGGGTAATACCTGCGGCCTTCAGTGCAGTGATTTCGTTGGAGTTAGAAAAACGTCCAAAAACGCTTGCGACTGCGAATAGCATTGTTCCAGGGACAGCAAATCGCATGGCATCAGGTAAGACATAAGGGACGAGTGCTACTATCTGCAGCAGTCCTAACCCTTGCTGCTGAGCTTCCTTGGTCAGTCCAATAATAAGCATAAAGAGTGTTAGGGCCGTCAATGCAACAAGAAAAACTTGGAGCATTTCCGAGAGCACATATCGAGTGATTATCTTCATGGGCCGCAATCCTTCGCTGGCCTTACAGGGTGTGTAAGCGAATTTGTAAAGGGATTTTTACGCAGATCCGTTAGGTTCTGTTTTTGTCAACCGATCAGAATTTATGGTGTCATGAAACGTCTTAAGTCCATTAAATACCGCCTGTGTCGCTAGTGAAAAATCACCTGCCTGCACAGCGTTTTTTGAGTCTTGGATCGACTGATTGAGTGAATGAGATTCCTCTACAAGGTCGTTGTCTGCTAGTTCACCCTCTGCGTGGTGCAGAGACCGAATGATACGGTCAAAAAGTTTTCGAGTGGGTGAGCTGTCATAGTGACGGTAAGGGGCTCTTCCAAGTAATGGTCCCCGACCAGGGGTAATCATTTTAATTTTCCGTCGCGGTTTTATCAGAGCGAAACTGAAAAATGAACCGAAAACAGATCCAAGCGAGAGCCCCATCATGATAATGCTAACTGCAAGAAATGTTCTTCGGAGAAATTCATCTGTTCCGGCAGATTGGTATGCAGAATAGGATGCTAGACAAAGAAAAAAGCTGATGGCCGTTATGCCTAGAAAAATCCAAGGACGGCGATGGCTTGCTCGGTTTCCGCCATCATCTTCAAGCGGCCAAGAGTGTTCTCTTTTAGCGTACTGGGTTACTTCTTGAGGACCAGCTTTGACAAGAATAACAGTAGTGTTGTCCGGCGCACCCCGGACAAGTGCGAGACCTACGAGAGCTGTTGTAGCATCTTGTAATGAGAGTCCCGAAGCAAAGATCGCTATTTCCTCATCACTCATTGTTCCCGAAAGGCCGTCACTGCAAAGAACAAATAAATCATTCTGTTCGACAGGGAATGGTCCTTCGAGATCAAGATCAAGATCGCTATGGGGACCCATTGAGCGAGTAATGATATTTTTTGGAACACTTGGGAGATTTGCTCCTTGCTTGACTTCGTTTTGCCCACTTGCTGCGGCAACTTCCCAGGCGAGCGAATGATCACGTGAAAGTTGCTCAATGGCATTTTTACGAATGCGGTAGATTCGGCTGTCACCAACATGTCCGAGAACAACTCCTTGTGGAAGCACCACCATTGCCGAACATGTTGTCCCCATGCCCTTGTAGGCAGGGTCGTTCTCACCTTTCGAATGGATTTCTTTATTAGCTTGAGAAAGACTTAAAGAGAGTGCGAGTGGTGGTGAAGATTCTGGCTTGAGTTCACTGTAGATCTTAGGGATTCGTGTTACTGCAATTTCACTCGCTTCCCTACCGCCCGCATGCGCGCCCATGCCGTCAGCAACAATAAACAGCCAGCCGTGCTTCCGGAATGTGATCGACGACTCGGCAGGTACGGCAACCGCAGAATCCTGATTGTTCGAACGTCTGCGTCCTACATGAGAACGCACGTGGTATTGAAGAGTATTGCCCTGTCCCACTGAAATGCCTCGCGAGCTCATTCACGGTGAGCGTTACGGCCTACGCCACCACAACAGTAATAAGAAGTAAAAGTAAGAAATGTAGCAGGATTGGGGGGAAATTTCTTATTCCAAATCCCTGTTTTTACTGCTGAGGAAGGCCGATCTGGTCTGGTTTGATCAAATAAATCGTCCTAATCTTGGCATTATGATGTTCAATTGCAGTAAAAACTCGTTCTTCTTGGAATTAAGAATTCAGTGGCAATCAGTTGGTTGCCTGTGGAAAATGTCTTCGTTACTGAACATCCTCTCTGTAGGGCTGATTGTTTCTTTCTCGATGGGCTGCGTTCAACGACGAATGACGATAAGGAGCAATCCACCAGGTGCACTTGTTTATGTCGATGATTACCAAATCGGCACGACACCGGTGTCAACGGATTTTGTTTATTACGGCACGAGAAAGATTCGTCTTATTAAAGACGGGTACGATACTCTTACCGTTCAGCAGCCGTTTCCGGTTCCTTGGTACGAGATTTTCCCTCTTGATTTTGTGACAGAAAATATTTGGCCTTGGGAAATTCGTGATGAACGAGTTGTTGACTTGGCGATGGTTCCTATGGGGACTGTTCCTGCCGAGACGGTTGTCAGCCGGGCTGAGTTGGCAAGACGTTCCGCCGGTAGTGGACCACCAGTTCCGGTGGCTCCCGTAGTCGTACCACCACGAGCACTTCCGCCTGGTGCATCTACGGTCTCGCCAAATGTGTTGCCACAGGCTCCAGTTGAGCCACTTCCGTTGCCGAGCACCGGGCCCGTGTTTTCAACACCGCAATAATTACGAGTAGCCAATCACCGTTATATGGCATAATAGTGAGATGTCTTTGTCATCCGAAAAAGAAGATTTTTGCTCTCGTCAGCAGCTTGAGGCAACAAAGCTTCGTCGGTTGAATTCAATGTTTGCAGAGGTGCTTCCTGCGAATAACTTCTATCGTGAAAAACTTTCTGGATGTAAGACGCCAGTTCAGTCACTGGATGAACTGTCAGACTTCCCATGGACGACAAAGTCTGATCTTGTTGGGAACGTTGATACTGTTTCTGCCCAAAACCGAACGTGGAGTGATGAGCACTATGTTCGTTTTCACCAGACGAGTGGCACCAGCGGACGCCCGCTTCAAATTTGGGACACACAAGCTGATTGGGAATGGTGGATGACATGTTGGGAGTTCATTTACTCAAGAGCATGCCTCCAGCCGGGTGAGCCGGTTTTTATTGCAGCTTCATTCGGTCCCTACATTGGCTTTTGGAGTGCTTTTGAAGGGGCTGTGGCAAGCGGTGGAAGGGCAATTCCTTCAGGAGGTCTGTCAAGCATCGCTCGCCTCGAACTGCTACAGAAAACAAAAGCAAAAGTACTTGTAGCTACTCCAACGTATGCCCTGCACTTGGCAGAAGTTGCAAAGGAGCATGGATACGACACATCCAGATCGACTATCCGTTGCATTATCGTTGCTGGTGAACCCGGCGGGTCATTGGATTCAGTGCGGCATCGGTTGGCCGCTGCTTGGGGGGCTGATGTATTGGACCATTCCGGCGCGACAGAGATTGGACCGTGGGGCGTGGGGTGGCTGCAACATTCGGGGCTTGAGGTTTTGGAAGAATGGTTTCATCCAGAGTTCCGTGCGATCACGGCAGACCGACCAGCGAGGCAGGGTGAACTGGCTGAATTGGTACTGACAACACTCGGTCGTAGTGGCTGTCCAGTCATTCGTTATCGAACAGGTGATGTCGTGAAACCAGCATGGTCAACGGATCAGGAGATCGCAGAAGGCCGTTCACCGAGAGTGTGGCTTGAGGGTGGAATCCTGGGTCGGACCGATGACATGCTGGTCATTCGGGGTGTCAATGTTTTTCCATCTGCAGTGGAAAATATTATAAAAAGCTTTCCAGAGGTTGTTGAACACAGGCTCACGGTGAATCGTGAAGGAAATCTGGATATGTTGAGTATCGAAATCGAGGACCAGCTCTCCTCCCCTGCTAGAGTAGCTCAAGAGTTACATGTTCGGCTTGGTCTTCGGATAGGAGTCCAAGAGGTTCCTGTTGGCACATTGCCTCGCTTTGAAGGTAAAGCTCGGAGAGTGATCGATAACCGTGAATAGGCAAAAGGTGCTTTGATTGAGTGAATACCGGCCACAAGACATTCGCCGCTGTGACAATGGCAGCATTGCAATAGTTTGGAACGATGGTGTGAAGTCAGAGTATTCTGCACAGAATCTCCGCGATGCCTGTCCTTGCGCTACATGTCGAGAGAAGCGAACCATTCCAAGAGAGAGAAATCCACTTCAAGTGCTGGAGTCTTCAGATCTTGTATTGCTATCAATTCGTGAAATGCAGCCGATTGGGCAGTATGCATACAAGATCCTTTTTTCTGATGGACATGACAGTGGCATATACACGCTGGAATATCTGCGTGAATTAGGTTGATCACCCTTTTACAATTCCGACAGTTGCAGCGTTGACCACTGCAGCAATCCGAATTGCGTCGTGACAGGCATCTTCACTCACGTTGAGTTGGAGGAGACTGGATTCATGGCTCTTTAAGCACATCTCACAGCCGGCGAGTGCAGCACACCCAAGGCTCATGAGTTCAAAGTCAGCTTTTGTTGTAGCTGGCTGGTTCATACGATTCATTCGAAGGCGAGCTGGCCGAGCTGAGTAGCTCTCCTTTCCGATCATGTGGCGAAAGCGGTAATACACCGTATTCATCGCCATGATTCCCCCAGCGGCGATTGCATCACTAATGATCGGGGCACTCGTTTCTCCAAGTGCTTCTCTGATGTCGGCTTGAATGGCCGAAATGACTTCCTCTGATCGGATGAAATATCCGCACGCCAAGGCTATACCCAGTGATTGAGGCGCCTGTAGGTTTTCTCCTGTCAAAACACTCGACACGTTGAGGCGGATATCTTTCAGTTCGTCAGGCAGTGCTTCACAGAGTTTGTCGAGGGCAGGCGTTGGTATCGACATGGTGATTTTGTCCTCTAGGGCAGATGAAGGGCAGATGAAGTGGTACTTTTCCGTGAATTGTAGCCGTTTATTGAACGAATGGGGGTCAGGATGCTAGAGTCGACGAAATTTGTTTTTTTAACTCGAAAAAAAGACCCTGCCAAATGCCCCGCCGCGATGACCTTCGCACAATTTTATTGATCGGTTCCGGACCAATTGTAATTGGACAAGCCTGTGAATTTGATTATTCAGGCACGCAAGCCTGTAAGTCTCTGAGAGATGATGGTTACCGCGTTGTCCTCGTCAATTCAAATCCAGCTACCATCATGACTGATCCCGGGACAGCGGATCGAACATATATCGAACCGCTGACTTGGCAGATGTTGGAAAAAGTTATTGCTGAAGAAAAACCTGATGCGGTCCTCCCAACACTAGGAGGTCAAACAGCATTAAATCTTGCCATGGATCTTGATCACCATGGTGTTCTTGAAAAATATGGCGTTGAGATGATCGGCGCTCGGGCGGAGGCGATTCAGCGAGGAGAAGACAGAGAGAAATTCAAGGCAACAATGGAAAAAATTGGCTTGGATACTTGTCGTGGTCGGCTTGTGAAGTCACTTGCAGAAGCCCGCGGAATGCTTTCGGAGGTGGGTTTACCTGCCGTCATACGTCCAAGTTTTACATTAGGCGGGTCTGGCTCCGGTATCGCATACAATCGAGAAGAGTTCGACCAAAAGGTTCAGCGTGGTCTTGATCTTTCACCAGTGAGCGAAGTTCTTGTCGAAGAGTCCATTCTTGGGTGGAAAGAATACGAGATGGAGGTCATGCGTGATGCAGATGACAATGCCGTTGTCATCTGCTCAATCGAGAACTTTGACCCATGTGGTGTGCACACCGGTGATTCAATTACTGTTGCTCCCGCAATGACTCTGACTGATCGCCAGTATCAATTAATGAGAGATGCAAGTTTTGCAGTTATTCGGGCGATTGGAGTTGAGACAGGGGGATCAAATATTCAGTTTGCGGTTCACCCTGATACTGGTCGCATGATTGTTATTGAGATGAATCCAAGAGTTAGTCGTTCCTCGGCGCTTGCCAGTAAAGCAACTGGTTTTCCAATAGCCAAAATAGCAGCCAAACTTGCTGTCGGCTGGCGGCTGCATGAGTTGGCAAATGACATTACAAAGAAAACAAAAGCTTGTTTTGAGCCATCAATTGACTACGTCGTTGTAAAGGTACCTCGTTTTGCTTTTGAGAAATTCCCAGAGGCTGATAGCAAACTCTCAACGCAGATGAAAAGTGTTGGCGAAACAATGGCAATCGGGAGAACCTTCAAAGAAGCGTTTCAAAAGGCGCTTCGGGGGCTTGAGGTTGGCTCATTCGGGTTTGGCTGTGATGGCAAAGATCTCTGGGGTACACCAACCCAGCCATCGATAGATGATATTCGTGCCCGTGTTGCGAGGCCGGACCCGGATCGAGTTTGGTTTCTGCGTTATGCGCTGTTGTCCGGATTAAGTGTTGAGGAACTGTATACGTTGACCGGCATTGATCGGTGGTTCCTTGACCAGTTGTTGCAGATTGTGGAATTGGAAAATCATGTACGAGAAGCCGGCAGCCTCAAAAATATTGATGATAAGACACTTCGGCAAGCTAAGCAGGCAGGGTTTTCAGATAGGCAGTTGGCGACTCTCTTGGGTGAAGTGGAACTTGATGTGCGTGACGATAGGAAATCTCGTGGGATTGTCGCTACATTTAAATCTGTTGATACCTGTGCCGCTGAGTTCGAGGCTGAGACCCCCTACTACTATTCAACATGGGAGTCCGAGGACGAAACACCACCGAAGGCAGACGGCGTAAAAAGAATCATGATACTCGGTGGTGGGCCGAACAGGATCGGCCAAGGCATTGAGTTTGATTACTGCTGTTGTCATGCCAGTTTCGCACTCCGTGAATTAGGCATCGAGAGTGTCATGGTGAATTCGAACCCCGAGACGGTAAGTACTGATTACGACACGAGTGATCTGTTGTTTTTTGAGCCTCTGACCAGTGAAGACGTTCTTAATATTGCAGACCGGATAAATCCGGATGGTGTTATCGTGCAGCTTGGTGGGCAGACTCCGCTTAACTTGGCGAGAGCACTCGCTGCTGCAGGACTGCCGATTATTGGAACAAGTGTCGATACGATCGAGGAGGCAGAAGATCGTGAAAAGTTTCGTGAGTTACTCGATCGATTGCATCTCAAGCAGCCTGCTAGTGGAATCTGCCGTACTCCTGAACAAGCGCGTAAGGAAGTTGCGAGAATTGGCTTTCCTTCTTTGGTTCGGCCCAGTTTTGTTCTGGGTGGCCGTGCGATGGAGATTTGTTATGACCAGGCGCAGTTTGAGCGATTTGTGGCGGAAGCGTTTGTCGTTGCTCAGGGGCAGCCAGTATTAATCGATCGTTTTCTTGAGGACGCGACAGAAGTCGATGTGGATTGTATCTGTGATGGTACGGATGTCATTGTGGCTGGAGTTATGGAGCATATTGAGGAAGCCGGTGTGCATTCCGGTGATTCAGCGTGCTGTATCCCTCCCCATAACCTCAGTGATCAGACTGTGTCAGAAATCAAGAAGGCTGCTTCGGGCTTGGCACGGAGTCTTGGAGTTGTAGGCCTGATGAATGTGCAGTTTGCTGTGAAGCGTGAAGGAGACGAAGATGCCCTCTACGTTATTGAAGTCAATCCGCGTGCGAGTCGAACGGTTCCATTTGTTGCGAAAGCGACAGGCGTGCCGATTGCAAAGATTGCCGTAAAGGTCATGGCGGGAGAAAGTCTTGCTGAACAAGGTATCGTTGCAGATCCTGTTCCATCACACGTAAGTGTCAAAGAAAGTGTTTTTCCGTTTGTAAAGTTTGCAGGTGTAGATATCGCACTTGGTCCAGAGATGCGAAGCACTGGTGAAGTGATGGGAGTGAGTGATAACTTCAGTCTGGCCTTTGCGAAGGGGCAGTTGGCCGCAGGGACAGTGCTTCCTGAAGCTGGAAGGATTTTTCTGAGCGTCGCAAGTCAGTCGGCAAAAAAATCAATGGTTAAGCTAGCTCAACGACTGGTGGGTCTGGGTTTTGAATTGATGGCGACGTCGGGTACCGCAGAAGCAATTAGCCAATCCGGCATTAAAGTCGAGACGGTTAAGAAATTGCAGGAAGGGCACCCAAATCTGATAGACCATTTGATTGATGGTCGTGTTCAATTAATTTTCAACACGCCACGTGGTAAGGGGGCTCGTACCGACGAGGGAAGAATTCGAGCAGCAAGCGTTCTTTATGGGGTTCCTTGTATCACCACACTTCCGGCGGCTGAGGCGTGTGTGCGTGCGATGGAGGGATTGAAGAGTGAGCCGATGAAGATCCAGGCAATGCAGGATCGGTTTGTGGCAGGGGCAGCATCTATTGATCGATAAGCGTTAACGAGAGTTCTGGCAGACACAATGGAATCTCCTTTCCCAGACGTGCCCGCAGCTCCACGGCCGCTGCTGTCCTGTGGGCCGGATGAGCCGCCACGTTTGACAGCAAGAACTCTCGATGGTCTTGAGTGGTTGTTAGCACGAGAGTTGGTCTCACTTGGTGCTACAGACTTGAGAATAGGGCGTCGAACAATTGAGTTTTCTGGATCAACCGAAACGCTTTACAGGGCGGTATTAGAGTCTCGGGTAGCTATTCGGATTCTCGAGCCGCTTGGTCGTTTTGCAGTGAGTTCACCGGAGACACTGTATTCATCGATATCCAGTGTGGATTGGGCAAAGCATCTACGGCCAAATCAAACACTTCGGGTTGATGCCCGTGTCCACGATACATTTATAGACCACTCTCTGTATGCGTCTCAAGTTGTCAAAGATGCAGTTGTAGATGGTGTGCGAGCGGTGCATGGTCGCCGGCCTAATGTGCAACTGCATGGTGCGAGTCTCCGGTTGTCACTTCATCTTTCTGGAGAGACAGCGACACTTTTTCGTGATGCTGCTGGTCAGTCCTTGCATCAGCGTGGTTGGCGTCAAGGAAGGGTTGAGGCACCTTTGTCGGAGGTGTTAGCTGCTGGAGTTCTTGGTGTTACAGGATGGCAAGTGGGCGAGTCTTTGTTAGATCCAATGTGTGGTTCCGGAACGCTTGTCATAGAAGCAGCAACTCAAGCCGCTGGTCTTGCTCCAGGTCTACTGCGAGCGAGAAAAAAAAATCAAGGTTTCTTTCGGTTTCATGATTTTGATCGAGAACTTGCAAAGAGTATCCTGCTCGACCTTGAAGAAAGAGCGAGGACACCTTCTGGTAGTTTTCATGCAAGTGACCTTGATCCAGCTGTGATTCAGGTTGCAGAGCAATCGGCTGCCCTCGCTGGTGTAGCAGACTATATCAAATTCTCATGCAGTCATTTTGAAGCAGTCGTTCCAAAGCAAGAGCCAGGCTTGATCGTTACGAATCCACCATACGGAGAGCGACTCGCACAGCTAAGAGCAGGCGCTGTATTTCGGCGAGTCGGTGATTGGTTAAAGAATTCATGTCCGGGTTGGCGTGCCGGGGTGCTTGCTCCTGTTGAGCTGTCTAAATTAATTGGCCTGAAGCCAGATCGTCGAGTGATTCTTTCAAATGGTCCAATTGAGTGCAGGTTGATTGAATTAGTTATTCGAAAAAAGGAATACTCAACAGAGGCTCCAGAAGAACTTGCAGCGATAACCTCCGATGGAGGGCATAGCGATTCAATAAAGAAGCCAACAAGAAGCGTGGGCGATCAAATTGGTGATTTTCGAAGACGTCTGGTGAAGCGGTCTCGTCACCTCGGGCGCTGGGCGAGAAAACAGGGCATCGAGGCATATCGTCTTTATGATCGAGATATTCCAGAAATTCCTCTCGTTATCGACAGGTACGGTGATTGGCTCCATACCGCCGAATACGAGCGTCCTCATGAGCGGACGGCTATTGAGCACGACGTTTGGCTCGACCGGCTTATGGAGGCAGCGGCAGATGAACTGGGTCTTGCTGCAGACAGTGTGTTCCTGAAGGTACGTCGTCGACAGCGTGCTGGGGGGCAGTATGAAAAACTGGATGATCGCTCTGCGACTTTTCTCGTGAGTGAACACGGATTGAAATTTGAAGTTAATCTTTCTGACTATCTGGATACGGGACTGTTTCTCGATCATCGACAAACTCGATCAATGGTTCGCGAAGATGCTCAAGATCGTTCTTTCCTGAACCTTTTTGGGTATACTGGGAGTTTCTCAGTTGCGGCAGCTGCTGGTGGTGCCGCAAGTACGACCACCGTCGATCTTTCGAATACGTATCTTGAATGGGCGCGACGAAATTTATCAGCAAATGGATTTTTAGATCGACGGCAGCATGCCCTTGTGCGAGATGACGCCCGGGCCTTCCTCGAGCACCGTAGTCGCCGAGGTGAGCGACCATTTGATCTTGTGGTTGTTGATCCCCCAACATTTTCACGTTCAACGAGGCAGCAACAGGATTGGGATATTCAGCGGGATCATGTCGCATTGCTTCAGGCCGTCGCTCGTAATCTTTCTGCATGTGGAGTTGTTTATTTTTCAACAAATTATCGGAGATTTAAATTCGATGAAAATCTTTTGGCTGGTATCTACGATATATATGAAATCAGCCGGCGGACAGTACCAGAAGATTTTCGAAATACCCGAATTCATCGTTCGTGGAAATTTGTGAAGAGGACGGAATCATGAGAAATAATTGGTTTTGTCTACAGAAGCGATCATCCTCGAGACTAAGATGGTTTGTCGTAGCCTGCATAGCACTTGGTCTCAATTGTTTTGGATGTCAAGAAACAAATTCGAATCGGATATGTCTTGTCTCAAGTTTGCCACGGACTGGTGTGTCGAGGCAGGTGAGTGATGAAGTTGTTCGAGGCATTCGACTTGCAATAGAAGAGGTTAGAGCACGAGTTGGGAGGTTTACGCTCGAATATCGTGATCTCGACAACAGTGCTTCAGTTTCAGGGCAGTGGACGAGTGAAGGGGAGGCAGCAAATGCTCGCTTAGCTGTGCAAGATCCCGATGTGATGGCTTATATTGGCACGCTCAATTCCGGTGCTGCTCGCGTCTCAATGCCGATTCTCAATTATGCAGATTTACTCATGGTGTCGCCGGCGAACACAGCGGTTGGCTTGACGAAGCCTGGGCTTGGTATTCCTGGGGAGCCTGATGTCTACCAACCTTCAGGCAGATTGAATTACATGAGGGTTGTACCGGCGGACGATCTACAGGGTCCGCTTGCTGCAGATTGGGCATTTGGGCGTGGAGTGCGACGAGTTTTCGTAATCGATGATGCCGGTATTTACGGGCAGGGTGTAGCGTCTCTCTTCGCTGATCGATGTCGTGAGAAAGGCATGGAGGTTCTTGCACATGTTTCAATTGATCCACAGGCGGCTGAGTTCAAATCATTTGTAGGATCAGTAATGAGTGCTGACCCCGATCTTGTTTATTTTGGTGGTAGTGCTCGAACAAAGGGTGGTCAACTCGCGCGTGATCTCGTGTCGGCTGAGAGCGAAGCAATTTTGTTAGTGTCTGACGGATGTCGTACCAAAGCATTTCTTGATGCAGCGGGCGCAACCTCTTTAGAGGGGCGGTGCTTTGCGACATCTGCAGGATTGTCGCCGCAGCAGTCAGATTGTTCAGAGATCATGTTCCTTAAGCGTTATCAGCAAAAATATGGAACATGCCCAAGCAATGCGGCGATTCATGGTTATGAGGCAGCGAGACTTGCAATCCGAGCAATTGCTGATGTGGGGCGTAAAGACCGCCGTGCCATCGTAGAGTCTGCTTTTGCAAGTCGAGTAGACGACGGGGTACTTGGGGCGTGGAGTATTGATGAAAACGGGGATACAACACTACAGGAGGTGTCTGTAAGTGTTGTTCGAAATGGTACGTTTGAGCACGAAGAAGTTGTGCCGGCTGCTGGCATAGGCAAAAAGAACGTCAGTAGATAAGACTAAGGGAAAATATTTTTCTTACGGCTTACTTTGTTGAGACACAGTGCGTGGACGTAGCATCCTTTCTTCAGCAATGCGGTATTGGAATCACAAGCGGTGTGTTTCTTGGACTGATGGCTGTGGGGTATACCCTCGTGTATGGGACGGTGGGACTCATTCACTTTGCGCACGGGGATGTAGTCATGCTTGGTGGCTGCCTAGCACTTGCAATCCTGTCGTTCTTAGTGCCCCTTCCGGTTGCCCCGGTAACTGGTTGCTTGGCGGTGATACTTGCTGCTTTATGCAGTGGCCTGTTTTGTGGTTGCCTCAACGTTTGTATTGATCGATTTGTGTATCGTCCACTACGAGACGCTCCTCCTCTATCACCTCTCGTCTCAGCGATCGGTGTTTCATTTGTACTTATGAACGTCGGGCTTGTCTGGATTGGGCCAACTGATCGAGCATTTCCAGAAATTTTTCTAGCCTCTACCCGTTCAGTCGGTGGAATTTCTTTCCTGATGGCTGACCTTCTGGTGCTTGCGATTAGCGTTCCACCACTTCTTTGCCTGTATATCCTTCTAAGGCAAACTCGTTTTGGAAGATCGTTGCGTTCAATTGCTGCGATCACCCGCGCGACAGCTCGCTCAGGAGAAGCAGGGAAGCTTATTGGGACAACTTTTTTTATTAGTGGATTTCTGGGTGGTGTTGCGAGTGTCGCGGCTGGTATTCACGCAACAACAATTAATTATCAGATGGGACACCAAATGGGACTGTATGCTCTTACCGCAGCCGTACTCGGTGGTATTGGGAGTGTGCCTGGTGCAATTGTTGGTGGACTCGTTGTTGGGCTGCTTCGTGCGATTTCGGTGGCTGTTCTTGGTCCTCGCTGGGCTATGGCATCGGTGTTTCTTGTTCTCATTGTTTTCCTTGCTTTTCGTCCCCAGGGAATTTATGGGAAATCAAAAACAAGAGCGGGGCAACGATGAATCTTTACCAGAATTTCCTAGCGTATTTCTTGCACTGTTCTAGTTGTTTTTTGCACTGGTCTAAAAGAAACTGGGAAACACCAGTGTTTACAGTTTTAGCCCTGGCTCCACTGTTTCATTCGGCGTTTGCAGGTGGGCTAGGCGGGCAGATTACGTCCGTCTTTATAATTTGTATCGCTGCTCTTGGCCTCAATGTTATGGTGGGCTTTACTGGGTTATTACACCTTGGAATTGCATCCTTTTTTGGGTTAGGAGGGCTTTTTCTTGCCATTCTGACTGTTCCAATGAATCCGCTAGAAATAGGTTTTCTTGCAGCGGTCCTCGTCAGTGTTGGAATTACTGCGATGATCGGAACGTTGCTTGGCTCTCCAACATTGCGACTGCGGGGAGATTATCTTGCGATCGTCACTCTCGGTTTTGGTGAGGTTGTTCGTGTTTTATTCCTTAACCTCGAGAACGTGACAGGAGGCACGCAAGGCCTCGGTCCAGTTCCACCACCAGGATTTGGAGTATTTATTACCGGTATAGATCTTGGCAGAGAATTTGTTGTTGATTCGAGATGGTTCTACTATCTGTCACTCATAATGCTGTTTTTTGCAGTGATGTTTGTAAGAATCCTTGAAAAATCATCATTGGGTAGAGCATGGATCGCCGTTCGTGAGGAGCCACTGGCTGCTGCAACAATTGGTATATCGGTAGCGAAGGTTCGGCTTTCGGCTTTCACGATAGCTGCAGCAATTGCTGGCCTTGCCGGCTGTCTATCCGTCGCAAGCATTGGTACTACTGGAGATCCGAATGCTTTTGGTTTTAATCGATCCGTTGCTATCCTTTGTGCCGTAATAATTGGTGGCCTTGGGAGTGTTCCGGGAACACTTGTCGGTGTCACAATATTGTTTGGTTTTGATATCGTTGTGATCCCTTTAGTAGATGCATGGATGCAGCGTCTTCAGTCACAAGTATTTGAAATAAATCTTTTTGCACTTGGAAGTTGGCGGTTAGCGCTTGTGGGCATAGCGCTGATTGTTGTGATGCGATTCCGTCCCGTCGGACTTATTCCATCACGACGTTTTGCGGCTGAATTACAGGAGGCGCAACAATGACCTCTGAGGGTAGCATGAAATCGGGTAATCCATCTGTGCTCCCGGCAGACAATCCGCTGCTTAGTATCGATCGGCTTACAGTTCAGTCCGGTACTCTTCCGGTCATTGATAGCTTAGAGCTTGACGTGCCAGCGGGCCGTCGTGTGGCAGTCGTAGGCTCAGGGAGAGGCTCGAGGGCTGCTCTGCTCGATGCTATATGTGGTTTACGATCAGCAACATCTGGTTCAGTTCGATTAAATGGTCATCGATTGAAGCAGGCTTTCTCAGCAAAAACATTCTGGGGTATTTTGTGTACCGGAGTTCTCGTTGGCTTGCTCTTTGCAGCTGCAGCGGTAGACATTGATCGGCTGTGGTTGGCTGTTGTAAAGAGGGGCTTGGTTGTTGAAGAACCTTTTACGATCACAACCGTTGGCAAGCGACTTCGTAGTTATTTTCGAGCAGAATTAGCTATTGATCGCTTAGCTGGCAACTGGCGGATTGTGACTGCGGATGGACGAGAAGTTCTGGCGGTGCGACGTGATTTGTCAGAAGCCCGTGAATTGCGCAACCAGATGCAAGCGGCAGTGACAGCTCGGCGAATTGGTCCAGGTGTTATTCCGGACATCACTGATTTAGTGGGGGATGCAAATGAACCGCAACGAGAGTTGTTGCTTGATGAAGCTACTCTTGATCGACTGGCTGCCGGAAAAAGACGTATTCGTTTCCGCGGATGGTCTGCGTTTACTTTTGGATTATTTCTTGGGCTTGGAATGTCCTGGACAATATGGCAGCGTGGAAGACGGTTGCCAGAAGTGGCTGCCAGTGCTGGTGTTGCTCGGACTTTCCGGGTACCAAGGGTTTTCCCTGCAATGACAATTTTTGAAAATGTACTTGTTGCGGTAGAGCAAGGCGTGCGCCGAAAGTCTTCATCGTGGTGGCGACTCATCAATAAATCGTATTGTATTGCAAGGACGGAAGAACTCGTTCGGTCAGTAGGTCTGGCGCATCAGTCTTTCATCTTTGCTTCGGATTTGTCGCTCTACGAGCGACGTTGCTTAGAGATTGCTCGTGGTCTGGCCATGAGCCCTCGTGTTCTTCTTGTTGATGAGCCAGCCGATGGCATGGTCGCTAAACAGCAGGAACTGTTGGCGAATCTGTTGGAGGAAGTCTGTGGCAAGGAGTTGACCCTAGTGCTGACCTCAGCGAGTGAAGGCCCACTTACAGAGATATGTGATAACACGGTAAGCCTGTCGCCACATGCAATTGAATAGACAATACTCCTTAAGATTCATGATGCTTACTCAGATTCAAGATTGTGTTGTTTGATCATTTTAAGAATTGCTGCCCCGTGATCAGCCAGTCGCTTCTCTCCAATTCCTCTGCAATTCAGTAAAGAAGCTGAAGTGGTCGGCTTTTCACGAGCAATTGATCGTAGGGCACGATCATCGAGAATTGTCCAGGCTGGCTTTCCCCGTTCATCCGCAATTTTCCTACGCCATTGCCTGAGGTGATCAAATAATTTTCGGTCAACTTGATCCCAGTCGTCAGAATCTTTTTGGGATCCTATCGGGTTTTTTAATCGTGGCTCTAAGAGAGTGACATCACGTTGGTTTCGAAGAATCTCCCAGGATTTTTCATTGAGCATGACGACTGGTCGGTCACCGTGGCTTCTTGAAAGGTATTCCTGGTCAAGCAACTGATGGACAAGGTTTTCACACATGCGTTGATCGAAATTTTTTAGTATTCCGTATGTCGATAGGCAGTGATGACCGTGTCTTTGTATCGGTGCTGTTTGTGCACCACGAAGAACCTCACAAAGGTGACGGACACCAAATCGCTCACCTACTCGAGCAACACATGAGATAATTTTTTGAGCAACTGTGTTGCTGTCAGCAAGATTGGTTGTTTCACCCAAGCAAACATCACAGTTCTTACAATTAGAAATTCCGTATGGTTGTCCGAAATGTTCTGACAAGAAGGCATGCCGACACCGTGCTGCTTGGGCATACCTACGCATCCGTTGGAGTTGCACTATTTGGGAATCAATGAGTTGCTGAGACTCAGCTTCAGGAAGTTCGGAAGATTCTGCTCCACGTCGAATCAAGGCCTCCCAGCTGAAGACATCGGCGGGTGAGTAAAGTAAGGCACATTCTGCGGCAAGCCCATCGCGTCCGGCTCGACCAGTCTCTTGTTGGTACGCTTCAAGGCTTTTCGGTAGTCCTGTGTGTAAGACCAGTCGTACGTTTGAACGATCAATACCCATACCAAACGCAACTGTAGCAACAACAATATCAAGCGATTCCTTTGCGAAGGCTTCTTGAGTTCTGTGTCTTTTCTTCGGGTCTAATCCCGCGTGATAAGGATGTGCAAGAAGTCCTGATGCTGTGAGATGTTTCGCTAGCCGTTCTGTTTCTCGCCTCGAAATACAGTATACGATCGAAGCTTCTTTAGAATGTCGTCCAAGAATCTCAAGTATCTGTGTTGTTCTGTTCGTTCGCTGGATCACACGATAGGTGAGGTTTGGGCGATCAAATGTGCCAACAAAAATCTCGGGATTTTTGAGATGAAGTTGTTCAGCGATATCACTCCTAACAGGAGGTGTTGCAGTTGCTGTATATGCATGGAAACTTGCTTGAGGGAAATGCTCTCTCAAAGTAGATAGTTGACGATATTCGGGGCGAAAGTCATGGCCCCACTGGCTGATGCAATGCGCTTCATCGATCGCGAATCGCTGAATTTGAAGATGTGAAAGTGTCTCAATAAGGTTTGAATTAAAAAGCCTCTCGGGGGCTATGAAGAGTAATCGAAGAACGCCACTTCGAAGTCTTTGATATGTTTTTCTGCGCTCATTCACAGAGAGTCCGCTGTGTATGGCTGCTGCTGGGTATCCAATAGCTTCTAGCGAGTCCACCTGATCTTTCATAAGTGATACCAACGGAGAGATGATGATATCGGTTGTCTGGCTCAGCAAAGGTGGGAGTTGGTAGCAGAGGCTTTTACCGCCACCTGTTGGAAGTACTACAACAGAGTCTCGGCCGTGAATGGCAGCAGAGATTGCTTCAGCCTGAAGCGGCCGAAAAGTATCAAAGCCCCACCAACGCAGAAGCGTTTGGTGGATTTCTGAAGTGAGTGATTTGTTCCCATTGACTTGGCTCGAGGGAGGCATGAAGTCGTGTACCTTCCTTGTCATGGGTGTTGGACTTTCTTCTGGCAAATGGCACTAGGCACTTAGCAGGATAGCATCTGGGTGAAAAAGAGGTTGTCTGAGGGAAGAGGGGAAGGAAGGGGGGCTGTAAGAGTGTCTTAGAGACAGGGTGTCAGATAAATCTGTCTTGATCAGTTGTTGAGTCGTTGCGAAAGTCCACAACAACAAATGATCTCCTCACAATGTTTTTCTTGTTTACGTCTTAGCCCATTGCAACTTAGGCAATGGTGTCTTCTCTGTTTTGCAATTCTACTCGAATTCCAATTATCCTACGGTCTATTTGCGGCCGATCCGAATCTCACTGCTCGGGAATTATCTCCACGATCAGCAGTTAACAAGTCGTTACCGGTTGCATCAGATGGAATGTTTCTAGGTTCAGAAGATGGTCAGGCAATCTGGGAAAAAACAGTCAAGACTGTTGCGGCTGACTGGCCTGTTATCAAGACTGTTCCCCCAGATTTTGATTCAGTGCCTCCCCGGGCTGGAAAGATTGAGTCGGCGTGGGTGGAGGTTCCACACTCAACGGCATCAGAGAATATGATGAGTGGTTTCGATGCTCCGTGGCCACACTGGCCTCAGCAACGTCAGCGGGTCGTTGTTCAAGTGCTTCCTGCTACCAGTGGTGCCTGGGTTGATGCGGTGGTAGAGACGCAGCCGTTGGCTGCAAATGACGCCAGTCTCATGCCAGACCGTGTCGTGCTTACTGGTGGTTGGGAAACCGACCTGCAGGGGCGGTCATCAGCGGATGCAACGGTTGATTTAGCTCAAAGGATGGAGTTTGAAAATGAACCAGTGTATGCACTGCCAACACCCCCAGAAGTTGTTTCATCTCATAGTACCCGTCAATTGCCGTGGGAAGAAAGTCGGTTCCCACGGCTTTCTCGAACTGGTCGAAAGATTTCTCAGGATTATAAAAATTTTTATTCCTGCGAGAATCTGGCGTGTGTGACTGCTGCTTTTGGTGCAGGAGCATTAATGGCCAATACGGGCTTTGATACGACGATGCAAAATGCCTGGCAGACTGGAATAACGGGATCACAGACAGGTGATTTTTTTTCAGCAACGAAAGATATCGGTGATGGAATTTATTTGTTGCCAGCTGCTGGAATTGCTGCTGCGGCTGGGGTCGCGCTTGAAGGAGTTCCGGTTGGCGATGCGTTAGGAGGGTGGGGTTCACGAAGTCTCCGAATATTTTTAGTCGGAGGTCCGCCCGTCTACGTTCTACAGTTGGCAACGGGTGCTTCTCGGCCAAGCAATAATGGCTCAATCAACACAGAATCATCTTCCGGCAGTGATTGGAAGTTCTTTCAAGACAATAACGGAGTAAGCGGGCACTCTTTTATGGGAGCAATTCCGTTTCTTGCCGCAGCTGACATGGTTGAGAATCCACTTGCCAAAGGAACTCTTTACGTCTGCTCTACTTTTGTTGGTTTTTCTAGAATCAACGACGATGCTCACTATTCTTCGCAGGCATTTCTTGGTTGGTACCTTGCCTGGGCCAGTTCGTTAGCAGTTAGCCGAACCGAGCATCATTTTGCAGGCTACGAAGTGAGAGTGGTGCCAGTTCCAATTGGTGACCAGGGAGGTTTGGGAGTAGAAGCGACCTGGTAGAAAGTCGAGCGGTAAGATGTTTGGTTCGCTTCAATCAGGAGCGTTAACAAGTTCACTTTTAGTCCTGACTGCTTAGATCTTGATGTGACAAGGTTCTTACTGAAGTTGGTTGTTGCTAATCATGATTATTGAGTTCTGGTTAAAGTTTCCATCTAGAATTTGTATTTTTTCTACAAGTGTGTTTTTGTAAAACATACCCGCGACGTCGGCTCTCCTTTTTTGCAAGAAGTTACTTTCATGTCGATGTTCTGACTGTCAATATGTCGTTGAAGTGTTATGACAACGATATTTTTCTAAACTGATGACCGTACGGTTCCACGTAATGAAATGTCTGCCAAGTGAAAAGACGGCGACAGATGTTTACGACATTTTCTAGACCACGCAGCAAACCGTTTTTATTGCTGATGTAACAAGTATGCAGTCGATATCATCCATGGTTTTGACATGCCCAATTTTGTCCGGGAGAACAAATCGTAGATTTCCTCCAACGGTTTTCTTATCTCGAGCCATAATCTTCAGGAAATCATCAGTGTTGATGTTGTTCAGTACAGGCGTTGCAACTGGTAGCCCAAGACTTTCAAGCAGTTTTTGTTGTCGCTCAACAACAGTTTGATCTAGGAGACTAAGTGAACAGGCAAGCCGCACTGCTGCCATCATGCCGAGGGAAACGGCTTCTCCATGAAGGAGCGTGCCGTAACCAGTAGTTGTTTCGAAGGCATGAGCGAACGTATGGCCGTAGTTGAGGCAGGCACGTAAGCCAGTTATTTCACGTTCATCCCTTTCGACAACAAACGTTTTGAGTTCGGCGGAACGACGTACGACATGGTTCAGACTTTCTTTGTCTCGGCCTCGAATGAGATTCGCATTGTTTTCTAGCCATTGAAAAAAGTCAGGATCCAAGATCATCCCGTATTTAACTACCTCAGCGAGTCCACTGACATATTCACGATCTGGCAGTGAATTCAGCGTGTTAATATCAGCCACAACGCCTCGGGGCTGCCAAAAAGCTCCAACAAGATTCTTTCCTGCAGGAAGATTCACACCGGTCTTTCCGCCAATAGCGCTGTCAACTTGCGCAACTAAGGTTGTTGGTATCTGCCAGACTCGTAAGCCACGTGAAAACGTTGCAGCTACGAATCCGGTGAGGTCGCCTACAACACCGCCACCAACGGCAAGGATTGCTGTTTTGCGGTCAATTTCGAGGCGGGCGAATTCATTCCATAATCGCTCGGATTCAACGAGAGATTTGGATGCCTCTCCGGACGGAATACTAAGACGATCAACTGTTATCGATGCAGCTTCGAGTGACCGTGTAACAGTATGTCCGTGTGATTCATTTATTGATTGATCAGAAACAACAACTGCTCGCTGTACGTTGTCATTTCGAACCAAATCGCCAATGTGTTGAAGAATCTCATCACCAACATGAATCTTATACGAGCGAGAAACCGGTGAGGTTGCCGCAGTGTTATCGTCTAGTCGAACGTGGATTTCGTGTCGTTTCACGTTATGTCGCCGCCACTCGTTCAAGATCATCAGGCGTGACTGTTATGACGCGGGCAAATCCGGAATGTTGACGCACGTATTCAAGGTTGAAAGCTTCTTCTGGAGCAGCGTGAAGAAGTGTTTCGATACGGCTGCGATCGTTCTCTGACCAATCTTCATAATCATCCGGCCAAATGGTATGGTTTTCGACGACAAGAGCATCCCGGTATAAGTCGAACTGGTTAGGCATCGGTACTTTCTCTAACAATGAGGGCGTAGCGTTACGGTCGTACAAATATTCCAAGAAGTATATATTGGAGGTAGGAGTGTCTCGACTCCGTTTATTTTTTCAGCATGTTTTTCATAAAAAGGCAGTTTTGTGCTCCGTAGCGTACCTGGTTCGATACTCGTTATGGGTCTCCTTGCTCTCGGTTTCCTTGCTGCAGGAGTAGGTGTTTGGTGGCAATGGCAGCAGACCCGTCGATGCCTGGCTTTTTATGGTATTCAGGTCACTGAGCAGATTTCAAAAGCACCACGTGTAGAACTCTGGCGGTTCAAACGGCCCTCCAATGGTGGACGCACGGGACAACTTTACGTAAATCGGGTACAGGATATTACTGATGCGAAAGGACTTGTGCACCTTCGGAGAGGGCTTGTTGAAGACGCAAATTTTCAATGGCTCGAACGCGGTAAGTTGGAGTTAGAGCCGTTACCCGACACGGCATGGGATGTTGCCATCGTTTTTTACGGCAGTGATAACCTCGAGTCGACGCCCAGCCATGCTGTCATAGCGATTGATTTTGGTGAAAATCCTCAAGAAGCGAACCTCACGGTCGTTGGGAGGCCTGGGCGTGTTGCTCTCGGGAAAATGGCAAATGGGCTGAGAACTTGGGTTGAGAGCACTGCCAAATGGCTTGAGTAGAGCTGAAATAGCCATATTTCTCGATTGTATGGCCAAAACAGGTCTTTTGCTGAACATCTTACCGAAGCTATTGTCTTCTGGAGTGACGGTTGATTCGGTAATTCCCATGTGAGTTTTTTCAGCACCGATTCCGAGAGGCTAGCGATATGCGATCGATTGCGATAGCGAATCAAAAGGGGGGTGTTGGCAAAACAACCACTTCAGTAAATCTTGCCGTAGCACTGTCTCGCTTGGAGAAACAGGTTTGTCTCATCGATCTCGATCCTCAGGCGCACGCAACACTTCATGTTGGCGTTTCGCCGGGCTCTTCACCATATACGGCCTATGACGTTTTGGTGAATGATCAACCCTTGGCGGCAGCGACTGTCCGTGCTCATGAAAACCTTTGGGTCGTACCCTCACATCTTGATCTTTCAGTAGCAGAAATGTCTCTCGCAGGTCGTTCCGGCAGAGAGTCAATTCTTCGTGAGAGAATAAAAAATGACCCTTCATGCAATGGTTGTTCTCATATCGAAGAAACGACTGTTGATAATAAACTGCGACCACAATTCGATTACGTAATCATCGATTGCCCGCCATCCTTAGGGCTGCTGTCATTAAATGCGATGTCAGCCGTCGATGAGGTGTTATTGCCTTTACAGCCTCATTTTCTTGCTTTGCACGGGCTTAGTAAGCTACTCGAAACGATCGAGCTATCCGCGGAGCATATAAATCCGCGATTACGTTTGCTCGGTGTAGCAATTTGTCTTTACGAGGCAGGCACGCGTCTCGCTGCTGAGGTTGGACGAGATGTAGAATCTTTTTTTGCCGAGGCAGGTGGCCACCCATCGTGGAAAGATGCAAGAGTGTTTCAGACGAGGATTCGTCGTAACATCAGATTGGCCGAGGCGCCGAGTTTTGGGCAGTCAATTTTTGAGTACGCACATGATTCCAATGGGGCGTCGGACTACCATAACCTAGCCTCTGAGGTCGATGCTGCGGTCCTGCCGATTCGACAGGATGAGCCATGCGAAATAAATAAAATGGCTGCATGAAAAAGAAGGTTTGTCGAGAGTTGTTTCAGAAGGGTTTCGAGACCCTGATATTTACGAAAATGCCTTCTCAATAAGATGATGTGAGTAAGAAGAAGAGTGTGAAATTCGACGAAAAGAGTTGACTATTTTCGTCGAAAGTTCATGATTTGGCAGCAGTGGCAATCGCAAGCGAGAATTAGATGATGGATTTTGTAGGAGATCGAACTTGGGCTCTTAATCACCCTTGTAAATAATCGTGTTGGAAAATTTGTGTAATTAAGACTTCTGAAATGATACCTGGAGCATGTCATGTGTGGGGTGAAGCAACTCGTTCGTTTTTGTACATCTGTTTGTATTAGCTGCACAAGTTTGATGTTAGCTTTTGGAGCCGACCTCCCGAGCACAAAAAGTCTCACTGTGATTCCACCAGATCAATCAGTGAATGACGTTTCTCAAAAAGTGGATCTTCATGAGTTAGCCCAAGGAAGAGGCGGAGCATGGGATCCATCTCATGCTCCCTCACATGAGACGCTTATTGGTTTAGCGAGAGATCGGCAGTTCCAGCGTAAGCTTTGGTGTCTCGAGTTTGCATATCGCCCACCACGGATTATTGAGATCGAGGTTCCAGGGGAAGATCTAAAAATTCATAAAGAACGGATCTGGTACCTCTTGTATAGAGTCCGGAACAAAGCCGTGGATCAGGATGCAGAGGCTGTGGTTGGATTCGGTGGGTCTACACGAGAAGTGTATTTTGAAGAAAACGATGATGGTGAAAAAGATTTTACGAGACCAAGAATAAGATATTTAAATGAACCTATTCCCTTTGGGCCGCATTTCGTGTTTGAGACCCACGAGGCGCTTAGTCGAGATGAGGGGCTTTTAGAACATCAAGATCATCTTGATCGGATTATTTCGACGGCAATCGGCCCAATCAGCCGTCGAGAAAAAATTCCATACGACATGTTGCATGACAGTGTTTCAATTTCGGAGCATCCCATCCCGGCAGGTGAAGAACGTTGGGGTGTTGCAATATGGGAAGACATTGACCCCAGAATTGATTTTTTTACGGTGTTTATTTACGGGCTTACGAACTCGTTGCGTTGGGAGCACGAAGCGGAATTTGAAACAGATCTTGAGCATGACCCAGAATATGAGCGTCGTGAACTCGAGTGTTTACGTCTCGATTTCTATCATCCCGGAGATGCCGATCACGATGACTTTGAGGAAGTAAGGGTCGTTCACGCTGGACTTTTTGAAAGATTAGCGATGGGTTCACGCCTTCTTGAGGCAACGAGCCGAGCCGCGTTGACGCAGGCAGAATATGTCGAAGGCGTTCGGAACCTCGGGGTGCGTTGGCAAGATTTTCTTGAGCCAGAAAAAGAAGCGTGGGAGGGTGGAGCAGGTTTAGCACCAGTTGAGATGTTTGCAAAAACGTTAGCAAAAGTTGATAGCGTTGCGGAGCGAGAAACCCTTGTTTCAGCTTTTCTTGGTGAACAGACGATCGGTTGGATGGAAGACCTGTTGAGGTCGGTAGCAGGGCCTGTTTCAGCAGATCAAGATATCATAAGGCGAGAATCGTTGAATGAAATTGGTCTCACACCAGAGTCGGTGCTTTCTGAGCCACTATTTTCATTTGCAAAAATTGTGGCAGAACTTGAAAAATCTCCAGATATGGAGAAACGGCGTAAAAATGCAGCACGGTTTTTTGGAACATCAGCTTTTCGTCTTGATCAAATTGCCCATGAAGTTGCGATTGCTCGTACTGCTGCATTGCTACACATTCTGCAGGTGGATGGCAAGAAACTTCAGCAGGCGGGAAGCCAACGAGCACTTGATGTGCTACTACCCAAGCTTTTAACTATGGCTGACCCAGCCGAGGATGACCCCGGTCGGGTTGTCGATAGAGCTGAAAATGATCGGAAGGAGCTTTTAAAAGGCTTGTTTGGGCATGATGGTCCAGACCTTTTCGAACGGGCTATGGAAGCAAATGTAGGTGAGGAATATTTATGGGACTTCCGCGATGCCCGGCAGGAGGATATCCTATAGCCCTGGTGAAACGCGACTTTCCGTTTCGTAAATCATGCAAACAACAAGATCGAGGATTGAGCGATGGCTCATAAAAAAGGACAAGGTTCCAGCCGGAACGGCCGTGATTCGAATGCCCAGCGAAGGGGTGTGAAAAGATTTGGTGGACAAGCGGTAACGGCGGGAAGCATTCTAGTTCGTCAGGTTGGTACAAAGTTTCATCCTGGTTCAAATGTTGGTATTGGAAATGATTTCACGCTCTTTGCATTATTGGACGGTGTTGTTCGCTTTGATCGCAAAGGACGTCGAGTCAACATTGACCAAGTCGTAGGCTAATTTCCCCCCCCAGTATTGGGCCCGAGAGGCCATCACGTGTTTGTTGACCGAATCAAGGTCGAGCTAGTCGCTGGCAACGGTGGTAACGGCATTAGTAGCTTTCGTAGAGAAAAGTACGTTGCTCGTGGAGGCCCTGACGGTGGGGACGGCGGTCGCGGTGGCAGCATTATCCTTGAGGCGAAATCTGGCGTTGATTCTCTTGTTGCCCTTTCCCATCGAAAGCAATGGCGGGCAGAGCATGGAAAGTCGGGCGGCCCTCATAACTGCCAAGGTCGATCTGCTAAAGATGTCACACTCTTTGTGCCCCCAGGTACGATTGTTGTAGATCAATTGACAGGGCTTCAATTGAAGGATCTGGCAATTCCAGGAGAGAAAGTTGTCGTCGCGAGGGGTGGTGCTGGCGGCCGCGGAAATGTGCATTTTAAGTCGTCCACAAATCGTGCGCCTCGTGAGTCAACCGCTGGTGAACTGGGTGTCTCGAGGCTTGTCACCCTCGAACTGAAGGTGATCGCCGACGTCGGTCTTGTTGGACTTCCGAATGCGGGGAAAAGCACGTTGTTGTCGCGGCTGTCTCACGCTCGACCGGAAATTGCAAACTATGCTTTTACAACAAAGTCACCAGAGTTGGGTATTGTCGAGGTTTCACTGGACCAGAGTTTCGTGTTGGCCGATTTACCCGGGCTGATTGAAGGTGCTCATGCTGGCATTGGTCTTGGCCATGAGTTTCTTCGTCATGTTGAGCGAGCAGGCATTCTCGTTCATGTTGTGGAGCCAGCTCCACTTGACGGAAGTGACCCGTTTGCGAATTATAAGAAGATACGTCAGGAACTGAGTCTGTACGATGAATCTTTAGGAGCCCGTCCAGAGATATTAATCGTAAGCAAGTCGGAGCTAGATGATGCGGAAAGAGTAAGAGAGCAGCTAGCAAGTGAAACTGGGCTTGATGTGCTTGCAGTAAGTGCAGTTACTGGAGATGGTCTTCAGCAGCTTATTCATGCCATCACGAAAAGACTTGGTGCTGAGGTTGATGACAAGCCGCTTTAAGGCGTAGTGGTGGAAAGTTCTAATGATGTTTGGTGACGTTTCTGAAGACACCTGTGACGATCGAAGAACAACAATCCTTGCTGATGTTGGCAATTCGATGGTGAAGTTAGCCGTGCTCTCAGGTGTTCGCCAGGGCATGCCGTGTTTAGAAGACCATTATAATCTCGACAGTCACAACTTCGATTGCGAGGGCTTTGAAAATTGGCTCATGACGGTGGCTTCAGTTTCAGCAGAATTTCATATTGCTAGTGTTTACGAAACGGCTGCTACTCGTCTCGAAACATCTGTTGCAGCCGTGAGCGCAGCTCGCAAGCTATCAGTTCGGAAGCAGCGAGTTCTTTTTTCCCATCTACCTATTGAGGTTATGACCGAAGATCCGAGACATGTAGGAATTGATCGATTAGCTGCGGCGACGGCAGCAAGCCGTCTGGCGTTGCCCTCACATGGGGCGATTGTGATCGACTGTGGCACAGCTATTTCCGTTGATCTTGTTTCATCAGACAGGCAATTTCTTGGTGGTGCTATTTTGCCCGGCCCATCATTACTTTCTCGTCTACTGGCTGATGGCACAAGTCTCTTGCCTGAAGTTTTGTCCCTTGGAGATACTCTCCCCGTTATGCCAGGTCGTTCGACAAGCAGTGCGATCGTTGCAGGAATCGGTTTTGGGGTTCGTGGTGCGGTTTGTCGATTAGTCGATGAGGCACGTAAAAAGGTAGATGCCGAAGTTGACGTGTTTTTGACTGGTGGTTGGAGGGATACTGTTCAGGGTGAAATTCCATCTGTGCAAGAGCTTCCCGACCTCGTTCTATCCGGAATTGGTATCGCAGCTATCGAAATTTCCGGACTGTAGGGCACCTCGTTTCACCTTGAGCAGAGATTCGTTACTTTTACATTTCAAGAAAATCCCTTCCAAACAACTACTGTCTGAGCCGCCGGTGAACGAACCCATAACTGATTCTGAAAGTGTTCGTGAAAATACACGTGGTCATGACTTGGCGATAGCTATCGCGCAGGTCATTGAGGAGACCCGTGGAAAAGATATTCGGGTGCTTGATTTGCGATCAGTAACCGAAGTGTTCGATTACTTTGTTATTGCAACAGGATCAAGTCGCCGTCAGATGCATGCTGTCTCTGATGAAATCGAACGGATCGTAAAGGCGAACTGGGGTGATGAGAAGCGAGGTATCGAAGGGTACAACGAGAGTCGTTGGATTGTGCTCGACTACGGTGATGTAGTTGTCCAGCTTTTCGATTCCGATTCACGAGACTACTGGGATCTAGAACATCTCTGGGGTGATGCAAAGCGAGTCGAATTTACAGCGAATGAATGATCTGTACGTAAGTTCGGTTTGTCGCTTCAAAGTTTCTCCCTGTTTTTTTGTAAAACAATGCTGTTTAGTGGCAGGAGCGGTGTATCGCGTTGCCAGTTAGTCGATTCTGTTTAAGTGACAGATCGCATTTCATTCGGTCGGAGTACATATGTCTGAACCCATAAATTCATCGTCAAAAGAAAAACATGCTACAAACTTTCGGCAAATTTTTCGTGATGTACTCGCTAATGTTCTTGAGCAATCGATTGCTACAGGTGATATAAAAATTTCACTGGACGAAATACCAGGGCTGCTTGAGCAGGTGCGTGAAACGGCGGATTCGAAGTTCGGAGACTTTACGGCAACTCTTGCTATGTCGTTAGCTAAAAAGTTGGGAGTAAAGCCACGAGATTTGGCTAGCGAATTAATTTTGCGAATCAATCAGCATCAATTGTTTGAGAAGAAATTCGAACCAATAAGTGCTCCAATTGGCCCAGGATTCATCAATGTACGTGTGCGTGACCAGGCTCTTGCTGAGGGCTTGAGGATAGCCTGCCTCGATTCTCAACTGGGTGTTCCAAAGGTTACTCAGCCACAGACGATCGTGCTTGACTACTCATCGCCGAATGTTGCCAAGCCAATGCATGTTGGGCACATTCGGTCGACTGTGATCGGTGATGCAATTTCACGTATTTTGAGGTTTCGTGGGCACATTGTGATTACAGATAATCATCTTGGTGATTGGGGGACGCAATTCGGGATGATTCTCTGGGGTTGGAAGCGTTGCCGTGACGAGACAGCATATCGAGAAACTCCAACACAAGAGTTGGGAAGGCTTTACCGTTTGGTGCGTAAGGTTGTTGATTCCGACCCGAAAGAATTGGCACAGGACTCGATTGCGGCAGGACTCGCTGAAAAGTATCCGAATGCGCGACGTGAAGTTCTCGCTGAAACTGCAAAGTTGCATGAAGGTGATTCCGAAAACAGGCGACTCTGGGAGCAGTTTATGCCAGTTTGTCGTGAAGAGATTGAGCGGATATACGGGCGATTAGATGTTGCATTTGATCATACGATGGGAGAAAGCTTTTATCAGCCACTCCTCGCGGGTGTCGTAAAAGATCTTACTTCGAGTGGTATAGCGCGCGAGAGCCGGGGTGCCGTAGGTGTTTTTCTCGATGGATACGAATCACCGCTTTTAGTTCAGAAAGCAGATGGAGCCTTTCTATATGCGACAACAGATCTTGCAACTCTTGCTTGGCGTGCCGAACACTGGAAGCCGGATCGAATTTTGTACATTGTGGATCACCGTCAAAGCCAGCATTTCCAGCAGGTATTTGCAACGGCCCGAGCATGGGGCTGTCGGTCGGACGAGCAGCTTTCGAAAACAGATTTAGTGCATGTGGCCTTCGGTACGGTTCTTGGGGAAGACGGGAAGCCTTTCAAAACAAGGGTTGGAGATGCTGTTGGGCTGGAAGCGCTGCTTGATGAAGGGGTCGAGCGGGCAGGACGTGTCGTTGGGGAGGGCGAGCAGGCTCGGCAGGGAATGAATGATGCGAAGCGGCAAGAGGTAGCCGAGGCTGTTGGGATCGGTGCCATAAAGTACGCTGACTTATCGCAGAACAGAACCACTGATTATGTATTTAGTTTTGACAAGATGCTGGAGTTGAAAGGGAATACTGCGGCGTACATGCAGTATGCCGTAGCACGCGTTGAAGGCATTGTGAATCGGGGTGGCGTTGATCGTAAACTCCTTCATCAAGAGATAAGCAAGGATTCGTCAATTCTGAAGTTCTCAGATCCATTGGAACGAAGGCTCGCCCTCACTGTATTAAAGTTTGGTGCGGTACTTGAGGATGTGGAAATTGACTACCGGCCAAATGTAATGACATCGTGGCTTTACGAATTAGCAAGTTGTTTTTCAAGCTTCTATGATGCTCTCTCTGTACTGAAGGCAGAGGGAAGCCAGCGTACAACACGGCTGGTTTTATGTGACCTTACCGGGCGTACTTTACGCCAGGGAATGGAGTTGCTCAGCATTCGAGTCCCAAATCAGATGTAGGCTACGGCCTCACGTGAGATCGTCACTTCGTTGTGATACTGTCGGTATTCTTTCGAGTGGTTGTTCTAAAACCCCTTGGATCTGACCCCAGAGGATGATGCCCTCAATAATCAACCAAATCTCGATAGCAAGCATGACGAGAGCCACGATGACCAGCCCAAAACTTCCGCCGGATAGCCAGATCTGGATGTTATAAACGAAAGCCCATGCTGGCATTACGAGCATGAAAATCATCGGAAGACCTGCAATCCATGTAGGCAGCTTCCGTCTTCGAAGGTAGAAGCTTACGACAAGGAGCGACAGTCCGGCGAGCAACTGATTTGTTGCTCCGAATAAAGGCCATAAAATTAGTCCGCCTGTTCCAATAGTCTCGAGTGACCAGCCTTTTCCTGGTGCGGGAAGCATGGCGAGACAAAATGCTGTGATTACAGCAAACAGTGTGGCGCCATGAGTCGTGGTGAGCCATCGAAGAGGTTGAGTCCCCAGCGATACGGGAACTCTTTTCAGAAGAGTGCCTGAAAGTTCTTGCACAACGTATCGCTGTAATCGCGTGGCAGTATCGAGCGTTGTGCCAGCAAAGCTTGCAACTAATACCCCGATGAGCGCACGGGACATCTTTGCGCTCATACCAAGCGCTTCAAGAAAATTTCCTGAACCAACCACAAATGCTGCAATTGCCTTACCTCCAGTGACATCTTTCCAATCAGAATATAAGGCGTGCCAGAGCTGCGTTCCTGATAGCCCCGGGTATTCTTCTGGCCATCCGAGGCCAATTCCGCCTCCAACTGCAATGATGACCAGAACTGCGAGGAATCCTTCGAGTAGCATCGAGCCGTATCCAACTGCACATGCATTGGTTTCGCATTGGAGTTGCTTGCTCGAGGTTCCGGAGCTTACGAGACAGTGAAATCCGCTGACTGCGCCGCACGCGATTGTGACAAAAAGGAATGGGAAGATAGGTGGCGCGTTTTGTGGACTAAAATCAATAAATGGAGCAAACATCGTAAGTGCCGGAGCGTTTTGACTCGAGGAAACAGGGCCGGCCCCAATCGTCGTTGTTACTACGAGACCTAAAACCACTAACCCAAGGCTCGAAAGTAACTGCAAACTGTTGATAAAATCCCTCGGTTGTAGAAGGGTCCACACAGGAAGAACGCTCGCGAGGTAACAGTAGGTTAAAAGGATCGCTATCCAGAGCCATATTGGCCAAGCTGCGATGGAATAATTGACTTCTTGTATGAGTCCACCAAACCAACCGCCTGTCCAAGTGGTACCAGGGCAGCCGGCTCCAAGCCAAACCGTAGCGTACATCAAAGCTAATGCCACAAGGCATGGCACTCGCAGGTTACGGCCGCGACGGTGTACCTGCGTCCCGATAAAGACTGCGATTGGAATCTGAAGGAATACAGGAAGAATTGCCTCAGGGAACTGGACAAAGACGCTTGCAATAACCCATCCAAAGATTGCTAAGACAACCCAGAGGGCAAAGAGAAGAAGGACTAAAAACAGGAGTCGAACTCGAGGGTTAAGCAGTCGGCCGGCAATCTCACCAATAGTCATCCCTCGATTCCGAAGACTAACCACTAGAACGGCCATGTCGTGCATACCACCAATGAAAATTGAGCCAAGAATGACCCAGACAAGGGCCGGCCCCCAGCCCCACATAATCGCGAGCGCAGGGCCTACAATGGGCCCTGTTCCGGCAATACTCGTGAAGTGGTGTCCGAAAACGATCGGGACTGGTGTTGGTACAAAATCGTGATCGTCCTGCAACTCAATACTTGGCACAACGAACGTGGGGTCTAATACAAACAGTCTTGTCGCCAGCCACCGTCCGTAAACGATGTAGCCACAGGCAAGAGACAGGACAGCCGCGATAAGAATAAGTAGTACCGTCATATGTTTAACGACTGCAATTCCTGAATAAAAAAGTCATACACAAGGTTTGGCTGTGGCAGTTAGACTTGTCTATCAGTCCCAGTCTAACCGACAGGCTCGGATCGCCCCCGTTTCCTCGACATTGTATTCCTTCAGCGAGTAGTGCGTCAGTCATATGTCCCGTGTTCCCAGCAAATCAATTCAGCAGATTCGAAATATAGGCATCATTGCTCATATCGATGCCGGTAAAACAACTCTCACTGAGAGAATGCTTTTTTTTACAAAAGCAATTCACCGATTGGGGGATGTTGATCAAGGCACAACCGTGACAGACTTTGATCCCGAAGAGCAAGAGCGAGGTATCACGATTTACTCAGCTGCGGTTTCTTTTCCGTGGCGAGATGTTGTCGTAAATCTAATCGATACACCAGGCCACGTTGACTTCACAGCAGAAGTTGAACGTAGTCTTCGGGTTCTCGATGGTGCGGTTGTCGTGCTTTCAGCACGAGAAGGGGTGGAGGCACAGAGCGAGACTGTGTGGCGACAGGCAGACCGATATACAGTTCCCCGTATGGTTCTTATCAACAAGCTTGATCGTGAGGGTGCAAGTTTTTTTGGGACAGTCGATCAAATTCGTGAGCGGCTCAAAGCAGAGCCTCTGTTGTTGCAGATTCCTGTAGGACTTGGGCCGCCGCATGTGAGTAATCCGTTCCGTGGGATCGTTGATTTAATCACGATGGAAGTCCTTACATTTCCGCCGAAGGATGAGGTGCTCAGTGGTGCAGCGGCAACGGTTGAGCCAACTCGCAGTGCAATTCCGCCAGAATTAGAAGTGGAAGCCAGCGAGTGGAGAGAGCAACTCGTTTCAACGCTGTTTGATTACTCGGATGACTTAGCAGAATTAGCAATCGCTGAATCAAAAATACCAGTAGAACTCATGCGAGACACTGTTCGTAAAGCGACACTCGCTCGCAAGGTTATCCCGGTGTTGGCGGGATCAGCCCTCGATTGTATTGGTGTCCAGCCTGTGCTTGATGCCGTCACCTGGTATCTGCCGAGTCCGGTAGATGTACCACCTGTTGAGGGTTTAGATCCGAAGAAAAAAGATCCTTTCCCGATTCAAAGGCCTCCAGATCCAGATGCTCCTTTCTGTGGATTGGTTTTTAAGATATTGGCTGAGAAACATGGAGATATCGCCTTCCTGAGGGTGTATTCGGGGACTTTGAAAGCTGGAAGTCGAGCTTGGAATCCGGAAAGGCAGAGGAAGGAAAACATAGCGCAACTCTGGCACGTTCAGGCTGACCGCCGAGAACAGGTAGCCTCCTGTTCGGCAGGCGACATCGTTGGGGTGATTGGTCCAAGGCAAAGTGTGACGGGAGATACGCTCTGTGATGCGCAGTCCCCGATTGTGTTGGAGTCGATCGAGTTTCCGGAAACAGTTATTTCGATGGCGATTGAGCCAGAGACAAGCCTCGAAAGAAAAAAGCTCTCTGAAACTCTCGAAATGATGAAGCGACAGGATCCGACGTTTCGGGCAATTGAGAGCGAAGAGACTGGGCAAACACTCATCTCAGGAATGGGGGAATTACACCTCGAGGTTATCCGTCATCGTCTAAAACGAGAATTTAACCTCCATTGTCGAGTTCATAAGCCTCGTGTCAGTTACAAAGAAACGCTTAAGCAAGCTGTTCGCGTAAAGGGTGAATCGAACCGGCAGGTAGCGGGTCAGACACTTGAGGCCACGGTCACGATCGCTGCTGAGCCAACGGGCCAACAATCTGGCGTGACCATCGAACAAGGGTGGTTCCCAGAATCAGAACCACTCGCTGAAGTTGCACGGATAATGACGGAATCTGTGCGAGAGAGTGCTGAACGAGGTGGTCTCAAAGGATGTCCACTTTGGGGAGTTCGAATTTCGGTACTTGAAACAACAGTTCCTGAGCCACTTCCAACAGATGTTGCAATTCGTATAGCAGCCGCTGATAGCATCGAAAAAATGCTATCAACAGCTGGTACGGTCCTGCTTGAGCCAGTTATGCGGGTTGAGGTGAGCGTTCCGGAGGAGCATTTAGGTGATGTGATTAACGATCTTCAGCAGCGGCGATCGATTATTACAGCAACTGAAATTCGCAGCGGCATGAATATTTTGACAGTCGAAGCTCCGCTTGCAGGGATGTTTGGCTATTCGGCAGCTGTTCGAAGTGTAAGTCAGGGCAGGGCGAGTTTCACAATGGCACCACTGAAGTACGGACCGGCACCTGCAGAAACCGCTGAGTCATTCGTCTGACGTGATGAGTTGCCTGTGCGGCAAATACCTCGGAAAAGAGGGTGGCGTGTTGACATCTCCACCTCGCCATCTTACATTTCGAGGTTCTACCAGAGGCGGCCTCTAATTCTTTATTGGGCTGGGTCGAGGTGGATATTGCCGTTTCAGCGGCAATTTAAGTTCTGTTGACTGTTTCGTTGATGTCACTTTTTCACGTAATTATGAGTGGAAAAGTGGTAGCAGTGTGTAGTTAGCTTGATAATGTTCTGAGGAATTGGAGTTGTGCCGTGGCTGCGTCGACGCAGGAAATAATTCGTATTCGAATGGAAGCGTACGACCATGCAGTGCTCGATCAGAGTGCAGCCGAAATCGTCGATACGGCAAAGCGAACAAACTCCGAGGTGCATGGTCCGATACCACTCCCAACACGTATCGAGCGTTACACGGTGCTTTCCGGGCCACATGTTGATAAAAAGGCTCGCCAACAGTACGAAATTCGAACACACAAGCGAGTTGTCGATATTGTTCAGGCCACGGCAAAAACAATTGAGGCTCTTAATAAACTGAGTCTCCCTGCGGGTGTAGATATCAAGATTAAGGCTTCGTCGTCATAATTTGTTGAGTTGAAGGAAGATTTAGAGTGAAACCTGCGGGTTTCGAGGGTAAAGAAAACGCAAACTAGGAGCGCAATGTTCATGCTTGGAAGGCTTGGTGGGTAAGAGTCGAAGGGAACCGACTTCTCCCACAGCTAAGTGGCTTCAGGTGTGACGGAGTTCTACTGCTGGCTTTTGCCGGCAGGGAATACACAGCGAAAAAATATGGCAACCGAAAATCAAAAAGATGAGACGGCTGACAGCCAGTCTGAAAACGAGGCGCCTGTGGTTGCTGAGGCATCTGAGCCCGTTGAGATGAATCGAAAAGGCCTTCTTGGTCGCAAGGTTGGGATGACCCAAATTTTTACTGAGGACGGTAATGTCGTTCCGGTAACCGTCATTGAAGCGGGGCCCTGCACAGTGCTTCTGTCCCGTTCTGCTGATCGTGATGGCTACGATGCCATTCAGGTTGGCTACCGGGATAAACCTCGCCGTTTGGCGAGTCGCTCTGTACGCGGTCAGGTTGTAAAACTCGACAGTAAGCGGGCAAAAAGGCGAGGTCTTGCTGGGATTGAAATGGTGGCCAAGGCGGACTGCGAACCGCAGCGATTTGTTCGAGAATTTCGAGATGAAACAAAAGCTGACGTCGGTCAGAAAATCACCGTTTCTGTGTTTGAGGGATGCGACGCGGTTGACGTTATTGGTGTGACGAAGGGCCGAGGAACTGCAGGCGTGATGAAACGTCACGGTTTTGCCGGCCAGCGGGCAACTCATGGCGTGAAAAAAGTGCATCGTCATCAGGGTGGTACTGGGATGTGCCAGTCACCTGGACGCCTTTTCAAGGGCAAGAAGATGGCCGGGCGTTTCGGGAATGAGCGTTCCACGATGAGAAACCTTCGTCTTGTGAATATCGACAATGATCGAAACCTGCTGATAGTGCGGGGCGCGGTACCTGGTCCAAACGGTGGTTATGTCGTGGTTCGACAAACCAATAAAGTGAAGCGTTCGGGTGGAGTTGGAACGCCTACTTTGAAGAAGAAGGGTGCGAAATGAATCTTACTGTCTATAACTCGGCCGGCGAGCAAGTTGGGAAATACGAGATCGATCCTTCAGAGTTGTCTCCTAAAATCAATAAGCAGTTGTTGCACGATGCCGTTGTGATGTATCAGGCTAATTTGCGGCAGGGCACATTCCGAACAAAGAGTCGTGGAGAGGTTTCTGGTACAACAAAAAAAATGTACCGCCAGAAAGGAACTGGAAACGCTCGGGCTGGTTCTAAAAGGAGTGGTGTTCGTCGTGGCGGTGGTCATATATTTGCCAAACGTCCCCGTGACTTCAGCTGGAGAATGCCGCGAAAAGCACTTCAGTCAGCAACTCGGATGGCATTGGCAGCACGCCTAGCGGATGAAGAAATTACGCTGGTTGAGAATCTGAAGTTCGAAACTCCCAAGACCAGTTCAATGGCTGCTACTCTCGAATCATTAGGTGTTGCTGGTAAAACTGTCTTGGTCTCTTCGGATACGCACGACAGTAATCTCTGGAAAAGTGCGCGAAATATTCAGGGTGTTACGGTTTCGCCCGTTACTGAACTTAACGCCCTCTCAATTTTACAGCCAAGAGCCATTGTCATGACGACTGCGGCAATTGATGCTTTTCGGGAAGAAACAAAGCGGGTGCGTGAGGGTAACCGAACAAAAGCGTCTCGCAAACAAGGTGGTCGTGCTAACGCGCGAGCTTCTGCACGGAGTCGCAAAGCGACTCAAAGTCAAGAAGAAGGAGCGTAAGCTATGGCAGTCCCTAAGCCACCAGCACCAAAGTTAAATCCCAATCTCGCGCCTCATCAGGTCATTATCCGGCCATTGGTTACAGAAAAGGGAATGCATCGCGCGAATCGCAATAATGCATATGCTTTCGAAGTTGCGACGGCGTCAAGCAAGGCAGACATTCGCCACGCGATAGAAGAGCTATTCCAAGTACGGGTAAGTAAGGTGGCTGTTCAAAATAGGTTGGGAAAAATGCGGCGTAGCCGAACGCGACGTGGGAGTACAAAGCCTTGGAAAAAAGCGATTGTGACGCTCAATGCGGAGGACAAGATTACGCTCTTCTAGGCCTTTGGCAACTGCAGGATTTTATTATCACGATTTAACTTTATCTGAATAAAGAACATAGCGACGGAAAGTATTGATCATGGGAATTCGAATTTATAAACCGACAAGTGCCGGACGCCGCACGGCGAGTGTGTCGGATTTTGTCGAATTGACTCCAGGCGCCGAAGTGCCGAAAAATCTTCGTGTTCGGAAGAAGAAGACAGGTGGCCGTAATAATCAAGGCAAGATTACTGCTCATCATCGTGGTGGTGGGCACAAGCAGCATTATCGACTTATAGACTTTCGTCGAAACAAAGATGGTATCCCCGGCAAGGTTCACTCGGTTCAGTACGATCCGAATAGAACATGCCGCATAGCCCTTATTCATTATATCGATGGCGAGAAGCGGTTTATTTTATCTCCGGATGGCCTCGAGGTTGGCGGTACGGTCATGAGCGGTGCGGAAGCCAGTCCAGAAGTTGGCAACTCGTTACCTCTCTCTGCAATTCCCCTGAGTACTACCATTCATAACATTGAACTTCAGCCAGGCCGAGGTGGTTGTCTCTGTAGGTCAGCAGGCACATCAGCCACGTTAATGGCACGCGAGGCTGGTTGGGCACAGATCTCGTTGCCTTCGGGTGAGATACGTCGTGTTCCTGCTGCATGTCGTGCAACTGTTGGAGCAATTGGAAATTCAGAGCACATGAAGGTGCGGCTCGGTAAGGCCGGGAGAAGTCGTTGGTTGGGTAGGCGGCCACATGTCCGTGGTACTGCGATGAATCCAATTGACCATCCTCACGGCGGTGGTGAAGGAAGAACAAAGGGTGGTCGTCATCCTGTTAGCCCGACAGGGAAAAGTGCCAAAGGTGGTGGTACGAGAAAGCCTCGAAAGCCATCTGGCGCATCAATTATTCGTCGTCGGAAAAGTCGGCGATACGGTCAAATTCGGGTGAAGTAAAATTAAGCAAATTTTTGGTACACGCAGGAACAGTAGAAGCACTTACGGGTGCATCAGGTAACTGGAAGGTAGTTCATGGGACGCAGTTCAAAAAAAGGGCCGTATGTTGATCCTCGACTTTATGGAAAAGTCGAGAAGCAATTATCTGGCGGTGATCGTGATCCGATTAAGACATGGGCACGCGCCTGTACGATTGTCCCCGAATTTATTGGGCTGACGTTTATGGTTCATAATGGCAAGCAGCACCTCAAAGTGTTTGTGACTGAGGACATGGTTGGTCACAAATTGGGAGAGTTCTCGCCAAGCCGTACCTTCCGAGGTCATGGTGGGAAGGGAAAGTAAATCGAGGTATTCAATGGCTTATACAGCAACTCACAAATATGCCCGAATTAGTGCCCGCAAGGTTCGACATCTTGCCAGTCTTGTTCGTGGAAAGTTTGCAGATGAAGCACTGGACATTTTACGGTTCCAGCCCCATCGGGGAGCTCGAATGCTAGAAAAAGTTATTAAAAGTGCACTTGGAAATGCTGAGCATCAGCAGGCTCCCGGGGTCGATGATCTCGTCGTGATTGATGCTCGAGTCGATGGTGGGCCGATGTTTAAGCGGTTTCAGCCAAGAGCTCGTGGAATGGCGTACGAAATTAAAAAGAGAATGGCACATATTAAGGTTTCGCTGGATACCGTTGCCGTAGCTGGTGCGGACGTCGGTCAAAATTCTGGTCAGGCCGGAGCTGAGGAATAGCCGTAGTCGTTGACTGATAACACGGGAAAAGAAGTAAAAGGGAAAAGCAAATGGGTCAAAAAGTAAATCCAACTGGATTCCGAACCGGCATTACTGAGCCGTGGAAAAGTCGTTGGTATGCACCCAAAAAAGAATTCCGAGGCTTGTTGCTTGAGGACTTCAAAGTTCGTCAGTTTATGAAGAAGAAATATCGTTCAGCAGCTATTGCAAAAGTTGAGATAGAGCGTACTCGTGACGAAGTTAAAGTTATTCTGCACTCTGCCCGCCCAGGAGTTATCATCGGACGTAAGGGCCAAGAAGTAGATCGTCTGCAAGATGAGTTGCAGGAATTGCTTGGACGTAGGGTGAACCTCAAGGTTGAAGAAATTACGCGTCCGGAAATACAGGCGCAACTGGTCGCTGAAGATATTGCAGACCAGTTGGTCAAACGGGCGGCTTTCCGGCGAACATTAAAACGAACAATTGAGTCGACGATGGATGCTGGCGCCAAAGGCGTCAAAATTCAATTGGCGGGAAGGCTTGGCGGTGCCGAAATGTCGCGATGCGAGAAAAGCATTGCTGGGTCGGTGCCACTGTCAACGTTACGAGCAAAAATTGATTATGGATTTTGTGAAGCACCAACAGCACAGGGACATATAGGTGTTCAAGTGTGGGTGAACCAAGGGATGTACGAGGAGAACGGCGATGCCGCTGATGCCCAAG
>CAJXFK010000002.1 GCA_913052575.1 uncultured Planctomycetaceae bacterium | reverse complement strand
TTTTAGTTCAAATTCCAGTGCATTAAGACGTGTTCATTGGCGTCCCTCTAATCGTTTTTTTCAAAAAATCGCTTCGTATTCTTTTACGATAGTCTCAGCCTAATTCGTGCCCGGTACGACCGGCATAGGTCGGATGAACCGTTGACTTCAAGACGCAGTTACCTTGCGCCATAGATTTTGCCGAAATTCTCCAGAGCGTTGTTGGGCAAACGCACTGGAGTTTTTAGCATGCTTGTTGTAACGGCCAACTGGGCGATTGGTGATGGAACGCTGTGGCGACGGCCACTGCGAGGCCTCGTCTCTCGCGCATGGGGAGCCATTCAGCGATCAGCCCTTCGTGCAGGGTTCAGGCACGATGGCCGCTACCAGCCAATTGAACGACTCGATGTTGTCTTTGCAGGTGACACATTTGATTTGTATGCCAGCCGGCGATGGGCTACCGGTGACGTCCGCCCCTGGCACCGTTCAACAGCTGCTGAAACGATTCGTCGCGAGGTGGCCTCGTCCGCCTTGCGACGCGGTGTGATGCTGAACAGGTTTGCCCGACGATTGCTGCATGATGGTCTCGTCGTGCCACGTGCTACGCATCAGGGGCGTCCACACCTGCGACACCCAATCGCTGTGCCGGTGAGCGTGACGCTGCTCTCCGGAGATCGAGACGGCTACCTCGATCCACCACAGGATTGGCCGCAGGGCGTCCACTGGGCTCACAGCTGGGCAGCTGGAAACTGGCAGGTCGAACATGGCCAACGGTTCGACCCCCTGCAGAACCAGTCCAGTGACCATCACCAGGGGCCCACGCTGATTCAGTCAATGTACGCCAGGCTCTTTGCACCGTTTGCAATGCATGTCGCTGAATTCATGCCAGCAGCAAAAGGAACCCTCGGCCGTTCGCTCCGCCTGCTCGCTGATTGTCACCCCCTCGACGTTTCAGCAGCCTTCTGGCACAGACTGCTGCCCCGTGTCACAGCAGGTGACAAAGCCCATGCAGAAAAGCTGGCCACCTGCTGGCAGCGGTGCGTTTCCACATGGCAGCGAGAAGCCCAACGTGATCAGGTGGATGTCCCTGCTCACTTTGATTTCCTCAGCCGTTTTGCATCATCACTTGAAAACCCTGCACCGCCAGATCAGGCAGCCGCCCTCCTTGCCGATCTGTGCGGTCCAGCTGCAAAAGAAAGCAGCAAGCCAGCCCTCTCTGGTTTGATACTCGGGCATCTCGATGAACCTGTTGCCACACGTGCCTGGGGCCAGACGCTCTCCTGCCACTGCCTCGGGCAGCCTGCGGTATCTGCCATACAAGGGGGTATCGTGCACGGAGACACAATCGGCGTCTCACTGGTTCAGCCGCTCGGCATTCCACGACAGACAGCCACACCACGATGCCTGCATGTCATACATAGTGGAGAGCGTGAGCGTGTTGAACCACTCGACTTTACCGCAATGAGTCCAGGCGTCACATGGCAGCCGGAAGGCCCAGTCGTTGGTCATCCAGCACGCATGCTTCCACGACCAAATGAAGCAGCCTAGGTGCAGCAGGCAGCCCATGTCAGAAGATCACCATGCCACTGCCGACACTGCTAACGTGTTTCTTGTGCTATCAACATTCGGTGACCGTGCTACGGCAGAGACCTGTGCACAGCACCTCGTCAAGCACCGGCATGCTGCCTGTGTGCAAATTGATGGTCCGATACGCAGTGTCTATCAATGGAAGGGTGAAATAGAGGCTGACGATGAATTTCGTCTGCTCGTCAAAACATCTTCACAGGCTCTCGATGGATGCGTCACGGCTCTACAAAAACAACATCCCTACGACCTTCCAGAAATCGTCGTGCTCAACGCGAATGCAAGTACAGCCTATGCTTCTTGGGTCTCTGAACAGACTTTAACAAGGGAATAGCTGTGTCAAATCAAACCATGTATGCATTTGAGTGTTCTCTGCATGCTCGACCCAGCAATGATTCTCAAGAAGCCGAAACCCCGTTGGTCGATCAGTGGGGCCAGTGGCCAACGCTGCTCGTGTCTCAAGACCAGTTGAGCAAACCTCTACCCACTGAGTTTGATGATGCGATCAACAAACTTGGAGCCCTCCCTCGATTATTCGCTGAACCAGACGGCTCCTTTGTCTGGACAAGTCCTCATGAAAACATTCGCTGGCAGGTGAATGGAAATCTCTATGAAAAAAACGACAACATTCTCTTTGTTGAACTGAAGGGCTGCTGCCCGCAGGTTGAATTTGATCAGCTGTTGGCATGTTTTCTTGCGGATGAAAATGTGTGTGTGATTCAGCTCACTCGTGCCGCTGTTTTTGTTTCAGCGAACGTTTTCCGTGCGCATGCCTACGCTCGAGGTCAGTCGGGTGACGGCGAAAGTCTGCTGCCACCGGAAACGTGTGGCTGGTAATCAACTCATGCAGTAGCGAAGCCACTTCAGCAGCGAAGTCACTCTAGAAGCAAAGTCAGTTCAGAAGCGAAGGCGAGAGATCGCGACCGCGAGCGCTACCCACCCAATGAGCAGCAGGACGCCACCGATCGGGACAATAGCCCCAAGGATACGGATGCCGGTGAGTGCCAACACGCCAAGACATCCACTGAATATCAGCACACCAACCACAAAACACCCAGCAGCGACTGTAAGAAGTGTCGTCAGACCACCATTCTCTGAGCCGTTTGCAAGGCTACAGATAGCAACCAGTACAACTGCATGAAACAAACAGTAACGCACGGCAGTTTCCCAGTTTGCTGCATGCCCATTCGCCTCAAGAAGATCTTTGAGACCGTGTGCACCAAAAGACCCAGCAGCGACACCGATAAATCCAAGAAGAGCACCAAAGACACAGAATAATTTAAGCATAGGAAAAACTGCCACAAGAAAAGGTGAAACCAGAGGCAACCACTACGGCCGCTCGACACCTAGCAGTTTATCCTCTTCTTCTTCCTGGATGATAATTCGTGGAGTGACCATTAACATCAGGCTTTGCGTGGTACGGGCAATACCAACGTTTTTAAAGAGGCGATTCACATATGGAATTTTCGAAAGCACTGGAACGCCGTATTCATTTCGGCCCTCTCGCATACGCTTAATGCCACCCATCAACACCGTACCACCGTCCGGCACACTGACCGTCGTTGTGACTGTCGTAAAGCGGAATTCAGGCTGCTGGATGGTCGTGCCGTTGGAACTAAATGCTGTTTCAGAGCTGCCCTGTGTCTGGAACGAAAGACCAGGCTGGAATGGAAGCATTCCACCAGTATCAGCTTGCGTACCCTGCTGTTCGTCACTGCTCTTTGCACTTGTTGAACGCTCACCCTCAAACTGGAACTCATCAACCTGACCGATCTCAGAGAAAAACGGTACGAGTGTGAGGCGTACAAAGCGACGATCACTGGAAACAACAGCTTGAACATTCACGCTTGTGCCTTCCGACAACACGGTAATTACTGGCTGCTGAGCCGCTGCAAAGTCACCGACAACCGGGACAACACTTGTTACAAAAGGTCGCTGTGTCGTATCAGAAACATAAGCATTCTGGCCATTAAACAGTGTTACCTTTGGCGCCTGCATGATGTTGCCACGGGTGTTTCCCTGAGCAGCCTGAATCAGAAAGTAGGCTTCAATATCTGAAAGAATCGCAAAGCCAAAGTTTGCCGCCGATGCTGTCACGTCCGGCAGACCTGGAAATGCTGGATATGTACCAGAACCAAAACTGTTTTGTCGAAAAGGAAGAGAGAAAAAGCTTGATCCGCTTTGTTGGCCGACTTGCTGACCACCTGTCTGACCACCTTGCTGGCCACCGCTGAACGTAGAAACGCCCGGCTGTCCGAATGCATCAAGTCCAATAAGCTGACTCGGCCCACCGGGTGCTGCCGTAATACCTCGTGAAAAAGGACTCTGAGATCCACTTGCTGTAGGTACAGCGGTCATGTTGAGTGGCTGATTGATACCTGTTTGAATGTTAAAATCAAAGTCGACGCCGATACGCTCAGCAAAAGCGTCATCGAGTGTAATAAATCGAACTTCAATAGTGACCTGTAAGTCCTGGAGTCGACGAAGCTGATCAAGAAGATCAGCAATCTCTTCATGAACTTCCTGTGTCTGACTGACAACGAGACTGAGATTTGTCTGAAACGGCATTACGGCACCAGGGCCACCGACCGTATTCCAGGTTGTGGGAGCCACTGTTTGTGTGATCAATTCAATGAGCGACTGGAAATCAGCCTGCCCGCCACCAGAACCAGCCAGCGATGGTGTTGCTGATGATCCACCACCAAGAGAACCACCTTGGCGTTGCGCGAGAACATTGGGATTTGAACCACCTGTGCTTGTCGTTGGTGATGTGCCCATTCCATTTGTAATACCAGTCGGAGTTGGACCAACCTCTACCTTTGCTTGCGTCGGCGCCATTCGGGAGTAGCCATCCTGCAACGCACCTGTGATCCCGAGATTGTCTGATGAGAAGTTTGGAATTGGAATGACCAAGTCAGCAACCGGATACGACACGCTGTAGACTTCACCCTGCACAAGTTGTGGGCTTGTTATTTTTAAGACTTCGTCACGAATGACATAATCGAGGTGAAGAGGTTCCAGCAAGAGTTTGAGTGCACTCTTTAGTGAAATTGTCTGGTCGAGTGCGATTGTTACCGGGGTATCTGTGCCAACAGATTCACCTTCCAGACCAATGAGGTCGACATAAATCGGTACTTTGGCCTGCTTCGCGAGATCATCAAGTACTTCTGTGAGAGGTTGGTTACGATACCTTGCCTCGATTTGATTGGAAAGATTCGATTTGATTTTCATTTCAGCCGGAGACATCTGCGAACGACCTTCTGCTGCAAGACGAGCTCGGCTTTTGGTGAGATCTTCCCAGTCATGCGTTTCTGGAAATTCAATCGGGCCAACGAATGGCATGCTCGATGCTTCAGTATCTTCTATGACATCGAGAAGAGCATCTCCTTTACTGCCAGCGAGCATTTTCTGTGTGTCGAGTCGTCGGATCACTCGGCTCTGACTCAATAACTGACGTGCAACAACACTATCGGGCGACAGCTTCGCAGCTTTTTTAGCAATGACTTCGGCTTCAGCAAATCGTTGCTCATCAATGAGCGTGTTATATTCCTCGACAAGTGTTGCAAGCCGTTGGTCAACTTCAATCTTACGGCCACGATCTTTATCAATCTTTAGTTCAATCATGGCGTTCTGGCGGTCGAGCTCAAGCTCATTACGACGCTTACCAGTATTTTCTTCGATCTCTAAACGTGTTCGTTGGACGCGTCGACCAAGTAGCTTTCGTGTTGCGTCGGGTAGGGCCGTCTCTGCCGCAACGGCCTCAGCAGTTCTGTCGAGAAGTTCAATCGCTTCAAGAGGATTCTTTTCAGCTAATCGTTTTGCTTCAAGCTGTTGCGCTGCAACCTGTGCTGAGAGCTTTGCAGCAATGACATCAATCGGCAGAGATTCAGGTGTCGGTAGAACCTCAGTTGCCGAAGTCTTTTCAACAGTTTTCTCAGGCTGTGCATCGGCCGCAAGCATTGGCGTCGTCAAAGCAAATGCCATGACGAATGCTGCAGCAGAGTTTTGTTTCGGCGTTATCAGAGTGAAAGTAAACTTTCGCTCGGAACCGCTTGCCAAGGCCATGCCATGAATCCTGTGAAGTCGTGTTCAACCGGTTTGAAGCGAGAGAATTAGCTGCGACCGTGAATTGGGGTCAACCCCAAGAAAGATTGAAGGACGTAACAGCCTTACCTGGTCTTCCTGGTTTCACAGATCAGCCAGAATTCGTGGAAAAGCCCGGGGTTAACTCGGGGGGGCTGGGGCTTCATGACCCATACGATTGCCACATTGGGCTCAATGACTTAGCACGTTGCGGGTCGATTCAGAACACAACGTTCCACGGTTTCAAGAAGCTGGTCGAGGCGAAACGGTTTAAAGAGGACGAGTTCTACTCCTGCTTGTCGGGCTTTGACAATTGAGTGACCCGGGTCATAACCGAAGCCAGTCATGAGAATCAGGGGAACCGGCCCAATGATTTCTTGTAACTTGACCAAAAGTTCATATCCGCTCATATCAGGAAGTCGAATGTCAGCGATGATCGCATCGTAGGATGTTTCTTTTACTGCTCTCACCATTGAAATTGCTTCATTTCCATCACGAGCTGTTTCCACAATGCATCCTTGGCGTTCAAGCAGGTTGTGAGCAGCCGCTCGAACTTCGTCGTCTGCATCAACAACAAGAACAGATCGATCTTTAAGAGCCATCCTTTGTCCTGTCGCTCTGCCCTGTGACTGTGCGTAGCTTGGTGTCATTTTTTCACCAACGCGTTGAATCACAAGTTTTATGTCACGGGCATTTTTAAGAATGCGTTGCAGTCGTTCAACGACGTCAGGGTCATGGCCGATGTATCGCTCCATGACATTGACAGTGTCGTTGAGCAGTTGGTCAACCGGTAAGGCAACAGCTCCATGAATGGCTTCGACACTCTCAGCGGCAGTGCTGGCTTTTTCGGCTACGAGTAATTCGAGTGTGTTGAGGGAAGCCGCTACGTCCTGTGCAAAAATTTGAAGGAACTGAAGATCTGTATTTGTAAAACTGCCAGGCTCAGGGCTCTCAACGTTAAATGTTCCAATGACCTCGGTATGCATAAGCAGTGGAACGGTAATCGAGCTTTTTGCTCCCTTGCAGCCTTCAAGGAATCGGATGTCTTCGATGGTGTTGTCACAGAAGTAACTTCTGCCGGTTGCGGCTACATAGCCAGTCACGCCATTGTTTTCTTCCCGAGCGAAGAGCACACGAGACTCTGCTTCCGGTTGCATGCCCTCTGCAAGGAGTGGCTCAAGACGGCTTGTCTGCCTGTCGAGAAGGCGAATTTCTAAGACATCGAATTTAAGCAGATCTTTCGAATAATGAATGATGTTACTTTTGAGTAGTTCTATGCGTTCCTGAACGGTCATGTCAGCCAGTTCAGTTGGCGTGAGATCAGCTAGTGTTTGTCCGGCCTGATGAATTGCTGCTCGCTTTTGTTGTTCGAGCATGGTCCGTGTCACATCACGCACAACGACTATCGATCCTTCGGGAGTGTTGTGTTGTTTCTCGCCAGCATCTTGAAGCCCGGCAGGTGGCACAGAGAACAGTGGCGAAGATTGCAGATGGAGAAAGCGATCGTCGGGCATGCGGAGAACAAGGCCACCGCTATCTGCCGATGCCTCATTATCAAGCCACGTACTTGGCACGGAACAGTCACCTGAAGGGTGTGCCCAGTTTGGTGTTCCAAGGGCTGTGAGGAAATTTGCCGAGGGGCCTCCACGGCCATTGAAAAAAGATTCTAAAATATCGTTTGCCCACAGAACACCACCACAGGAGTCGAGAAGCGCAACTCCATCAGGGAAATGTTCAAGAATCGTTGGCCCCATAAGCAAGGCTGCAACGGTTTCTGGTTTGGTTGTGATTTGGCCCGCAAGCAGAACAGCAGTCACTGGCTCACTGGCGACCATGGCCACAATGTCAGCCGGTGTGCTGACCGATACAAAGTCACACTCTTCTGGATTGAAAAGTCCGGTCGTGTCAATAAATTCTGGCGCGGATGACGGATCACCGGGGATGCCTGCGACAATGATTTTGGGCTTGGACACCCTGCGATCTCCAGTGAAATGTGATTTCTTTATTGTAAGGAGTATAAATCCAAGCCTCGAGTCTCGCCAAACTCTGGCTGGGCGTTGCCCTGAGAGGTACGAGACCTATACTGAAGTATAGGAAACACGGGCGAAATTACGATTTCTTGGTCCTAACGCTGGTTGGCCCAGAATATTGTTCACCCGTGGCATAAAGTAGACATCCTTCCAACGTTTGATGCCTGGTGTCGTGGAATTCATCGATCTGCTCACCCGAACGTAGCAGGGATGCCAAATGCATGATGAGGAGTACCGTGTCGACAACTTCCCTTCCAGATGACTCATTTTTAGGTCGTCATCAGTTTTTACTGTACCGACTTTTTTCTTTGGCAGGGCTTATTCCTGTTGGAGCTTTTCTGGTTGTCCACCTGCTTACAAACTCATCCGTGTTAGCTGGTGCAGCATCGTTCCAGGCCCGGGTTGATCTTATTCATTCTCTCGGACCATTACTGCCAGCCATTGAATGGCTCTTTATCTTCTTGCCAATGTTATTCCATGCGGTGATGGGGTTTGTCATTATTGCGACAGGAGTTCCAAACGTTGGATCATATTCGTACATGGGTAATGTTCGCTACACCCTGCAACGAGCAAGTGCAATGATCGCATTTGTCTTTATTTTTTGGCACATCACCCAGCTTCATTGGATGGGCGCACCACTTGGTGGGGGGCAGTTTGATCCTCATCACGCAGCGAGTTCTGCTGCAGTCGCTTTGAAACCAGTTGCCATTACGCTGCTTTATGCAACAGGGATCATCGCAACGGTCTATCACTTTTCAAATGGCCTATGGAGCATTGGTATTACGTGGGGTCTTTGGACAAGCCCGGCTGCAATGCAGCGAGCGAATTGGCTAAGTATTATTGTTGGTGTTGGTCTTGGTGCCGCTGGCCTTGGTGCACTTGGTGGCATGCGGTCCATTGATGTTGAGAAAGCGAAGGAAGTTGAAACGCGAATGTATAAAGCGAGACAGCTTTTAGAGGGTGGTATCTCAGCGGAGAGTGCACAGCAATCCACTCACGCTGTGAGTGTGAGCCGAGTGTCGTCTGGTGCGACAGATGAACAAGGCATATCGTCTAAGAACAAAGAATAGCAAAGTTCAAAAAGGATGAATTCATGACACAATCACGAGTCCTTGTTATCGGCGGTGGCTTAGCAGGCCTTTCTGCAACAATGCGTCTAGCTGAACTTGGCGTACATGTTGACCTTGTGAGTCTTGTTCCGGTGAAAAGATCACACAGTGTCTGCGCCCAAGGTGGAATTAACAGTGTGAATGCGGTCACCAGGCAACAAGGTGACAATGAGTACAAACACCTCGATGACACGGTGTACGGTGGTGATTTTCTGCAACACCAGCCTCCTGTGAAAGAAATGGCAGATTGGGCGCCTCGCATTATTGATCTGATGGATCGCCTGGGCGTGCCTTTTAATAGGACGCCAGAGGGCTTTCGAGATCAGCGTCGTTTTGGTGGCACGCTGTACAAGCGAACTTCTTTTGCAGGTGCAACAACAGGGCAGCAACTTCTTTATTCACTTGATGAGCAAGTACGTCGTTGGGAAGCCGAAGGCCGGGTGAAGAAGTGGGAGTTCTGGGACTTCTTAGAACCGGTTATGGATGATGACGGACGGTGCATCGGTGCGGTGTGCCAGGATATGGTAACCATGAAGTTCAAGGCATTTTCAGCAGACGCCGTTATTCTTGCATCGGGCGGCTGTGGACTTCTTTACGGCCGATCAACCATGTCAATGATCTGCACAGGAAGTGCTGTGAGCCGTGCCTATAAGGCAGGAGTGAAATACGGGAATGCAGAGTTTATACAAGTTCACCCAACAGCGGTTCCAGGAGCCGACAAACTTCGGCTTATGAGCGAAAGTGCTCGAGGTGAAGGTGGTCGTGTCTGGGTTCCACGCAAAGCTCAAGATGCTCGCGACCCGAAGGATATCCCAGTAGCTGAACGATATTATTTTCTCGAAGAGCGATACCCTGAGTACGGGAACCTTGTGCCCCGTGATATCGCAACCCGTGAAATTTTTGATATCTGTACGACCGATGGTCTGTCTGTAGACAAAGATCGCCTTTGTGTGTATCTCGACCTGACACATATTCCAAGGGAAACACTTGATCGGAAGCTGGGCGGTATTCTTGAAATTTATGAAAAATTTCAGGGTGTTGATCCTCGTGAAGCCCCAATGAAAATCTTCCCCGCAGTTCATTATTCGATGGGTGGGCTCTGGGTAGATTATGAGAAAAGTGAAACCGGGGGTCTGCTAGAAGGGTCACCTCGTAATCAGCAGACAAATATCACAGGTCTGTACGCCATTGGAGAATGTGATTACCAGTACCACGGTGCAAATCGACTTGGTGCGAACTCGTTGCTATCGTGTATCTTCAGTGGTCTATTCTGTGCTTCGGGCGTCATTGCTGGTGCAAAGAAAAATACCCGCGATGAGACGAGTCCTGATTTTGTGTCGGCGGTGAAAAGGCAGGAAGAGCGTCACCAAGCAATTCTGTCTCGTCCGGTTGGTGATTCGAATCCGTATGATATTCATCGTCAACTTGGTGATATTATGACTCGAACGGCGACCGTTGTACGGCGGAATGAACAGCTGTCTCAGGCGTATGATGAAGTATGTCAGCTAGAAAATGTCTGGGAGCACTGCAGTCTGTCTGATACCGGAAACTGGACGAACCAGAATGTCATATTCACCAAATCAGTTGGTGATATGTTCCCGCTTGCGAAACTTATACTGAAGGGTGCTTTGCTTCGGGACGAATGTCGTGGGGCTCACTATAAACCAGACTTTTCAATGCCCGGTATTGCCGCAACTGAGCCAGCAGAACAAAAAGCAGAAGCAGAGCGTTGGTGTGATCGATTTGAAGAAAATACCCGGAAGTGGCTCAAGTCGACGATTGGTGTCCATGGTGATGATGGGCACCCGGTCATCACATATGAAGATATTGATACAACGCTCATTCCACCACGGCCCCGTCTCTATGGGCTTGTGGGCGGTGAGGTTATAGAACAGGTTTGGAAAGAACGATCAGAGAAGGCAACTGAGCCCGTGACAGTCGGGTGACCAGACAGTAGTATCCATCGATAATTTGGAGCAACCATGATATCAGCATCTACATCAACGATCCCTGAGGTCGAGCCTGAGGAAAAACGAGTTCCACAGGAGATTCGTGTTCGTGTTTTACGACAGGATGCACCAAGTGAGGAAAGCTACTGGCAGCAATTTGCAATTCCCTATGAGCCAAACATGAACGTTATCAGTGTGCTCCAGAGAATCGCTGCTATTGCCAAGAGCCAGGATGGGCGAAGAGTGCCACCGGTCGCATGGGACTGTGCGTGTCTTGAAGAAGTTTGCGGATCTTGCGCAATGCTGATTAATGGCCGTGCTCGAATGGCCTGTTCATCGCTTGTTGATAACCTCTTCGAGGAGACGCCTGGTGAAATTGAACTGAGGCCACTCACAAAATTTCCAGTCGTCCGTGATCTGAGTGTTGATCGCGGCAGGATTTTTAATTCACTTGAACGTGTGAAGGCCTGGGTGCCAGTAGATGATTCATATGATCATGGCCCAGGACCACGAATTTCTCCAGAAGAACAAGAAGATGCGTATCCGCTAACAACCTGCATTAGTTGCGGATGTTGCATGGAGGCCTGTCCCCAATTCAATAAGATTGAAGTTGTTCAACGTGAAGGAGAAACTGCCGACGACTTTGACGCACGAAAGCAGACAGCATATGACGAACAATTTCTTGGACCTCATGCCATAAGCCAAGCCGTGCTTTTCAATAGTCATCCTACGGGTAGTATGAATTCAGATGAGCGAATGCAGGCCCTCACAGGTCGAGGTGGGATTCAGATGTGCGGTAATGCTCAGAATTGTGTAGCGGTTTGTCCTAAACGAATTCCGCTCACAAGGTCCATTGCCCGTGCCGGAAGGGCAGCTACAGTGTGGGCAATCAAAAAGTTTTTTGACCGGTAAGTGATCGTTGAGGTGGCCTTATCCGGAGCCATCACCCGTAGGACGTCCGGAATCCGGATTCTGTGTAGACATCGACGTATTGCTTACCAATATGGCCGAGTTCTAGAGAAAAGAGGCCAGGCAGCTCGAATTGCGTACTGTTCGTTTGTATGGTATCGTCTCTAAAAATAAAAGATTTAAAGCTTTTTGCTCTCCCTAAGCTGGTTGTTCCCGCTGAAAAGGTCCCCCGGATGGAACCGGGCGTCATTTCAGATTTGGTGTAGTAAAACCCGGCTGCTCATTGTGGCTTGCACAATAATGAAGAGGGCAATTCACATGAGAGAAGGTTCCGAGTGACGAGTGAAAAACAGCCTCGGCGACATCGCCGGCGGCGTAGTCCTGCTGAAGAAAATGTGTCCCAGGGCACGGACGGCAGGGAGGACCTGCGTGACGAAGTATCGACGCCATCCTCTGCAAATACCCATACAGTTCCTGGTGATATTGAAAATGATGGTGGAGAATTCGCAACTCTCGGACTGTCACCAACCACACTACAGGCAGTGGCTCGAGCTGGATATTCTCAGCCAACTCCCGTTCAGGCAGGTGTTATTCCCAGAGCCATCGCAGGTGTTGATGTATTGGGGCAGGCTCGAACTGGTACCGGTAAGACTGCTTCGTTCGTGCTCCCCATACTTGAATTATTAACTCAAAGCCCTGGAAGAGGTCGCGGTGTGCGGGCTCTTGTCATGGTGCCAACGCGTGAATTAGCCGTCCAAGTTCGTGATGAATTTGAAAAACTTGCAGCAGGGTCGAAACTAAGCTGCGTTGCAGTGTATGGCGGAAAACCCATTAAGGGACAAATCGATAAGCTTGCGAAGAACCCTGAAGTTGTCGTTGGAACACCGGGGAGAGTCCTTGATCATATGAGTCGAGGTACACTTTTACTGAGTGAATTAGAGCTTGTGACACTTGATGAAGCGGACCGCATGCTGGATATCGGGTTTCGTCCAGATATAGAAAAAATTCTTCGTCGCTGCCCTCAGAGCCGACAGACGCTGCTTCTTTCCGCTACCGTTCCTCCGCCTGTAGCGAAATTAGCAACTCGATATATGCGAGATCCTGAGATCCTCGACTTTTCAATAAATGAACTTTCTGTTGAGACCATTGAGCAGTTTTATTTTACGGTAGATCCCACTCGGAAGTTTAAGTTACTTGAAAAAGTACTTGAGCAAGAACAGCCGCGGCAGGCCATTGTGTTTTGTCGTACCAAACGTGGGACCGATAAGATTCATGAGCGGCTTCAGCGACAGAGAAAGAACGAAAAGACAAGCGTTGCGTGCATTCATGGTGATCTTGCCCAAAATGTGCGGGATCGAGTGATGCGGCAATTCCGTGACGGTCAGATACAGGTCTTGGTAGCGACGGATGTTGTTGGTCGTGGTATTGATGTATCAGGCGTTTCACACATCATTAATTACGACATCCCCGAGTTCTGTGATGACTACGTTCATCGAGTTGGCAGAACAGGGCGTATGGGCCGTGAGGGCATCGCATATACATTCGTTGCGCCGGAGGAGGGTCCGCAACTGACTCGTATCGAGATGCGGATTGATAAGCTTCTGGAAAGGAAGGAAGTGCCAGGATTCGTTGCGATTGATCCAGAGCCGGCGAGGCCAACTCCTTCTCGAGGACAACAGTCCGGAGACGTTCAGGGTCCAGGTGAATCGGTCGATGCCGAACCACCAAAGCCAGCTCCGTCACTGCTGGGAAGAAAGCGTGGCCGGAAACGGTTTCGTAAAGCGTTGTAGAACCCGTAACTGTAGGGTGTAGAAATGTCAGAACGGGCATTGCGACAGCGATTAGAGAGCCTGGAATTAGCAGGTGTCACAAGCCTTCCAAAACCTCAAATGAGTCATGGACAGCGCACCAGTGATATGTTGGTTGGCTCGCAGAAAACTGATTCTGAGGAGTACAAACGGTTACTCGACGTCATGCACAAAGAAGTATTGGCGTGTGATAGGTGCTCGCAACTTGTGTCTTTTGCTTCTAAGGATGTATTCGGTGGTGGAGGTGAACATCCTCGCCTTTGTTTTTTCGGGGTGTCGCCGGAAAAGACTCATGTTGAAGCTGGAACACTCTTTACTGGCCAAACAGAAACACTGTTCACAAAAATTCTTGACGCCTGTGCATTTTCTGCTGAGGAAGTCTATGTGCTCAACAGTCTTGAGAAACCACACCCCAAAGAACATCATGATGATGCTCATGAGATCAAGAATTATGAACATTTTTTCCAACAGCACTTTCATATATTGAAACCAGAATTTATCTGCTGTCTTGGAACCAGTGCAGCTCAGTCTCTTTTACGAAGCACAGAGTCGATTGAAACACTGCGTAAAAAGTGGTTTACATATCAAGGTGTACGTGTCATGTGCACATACCACCCCTCATACCTTCTTGATAATCCGTCAGCAAAACGGGACGTTTGGGAAGATATGAAACGACTCATGAGTGCCATGAAAATTGATCTTCCAGCAAGCTAGATTGACATATGTTGAAGTGTCAACACAAAGTCATTATTGAGCAAGTAACGCTTTTCTTGCTTGCTCAATAATCGATATCGCTCGTTGTTCATGAGTTGCTTCTGCAATGATTCTCACAATAGGCTCCGTGTTACTTGCACGTACCAGCACCCAGCCATCATCACACTCTACACGTACACCATCGAGACGGCTTACGGTTGCTTGGGGAAAGGCATGAGCAACACGATGAAAGGATTCGGTAATATCTGATTGAGACCATCCAGGTGGAAGCACGAGCTTTGTTTTTTTAATGGTGAGTGGAGGGAAGTCTTTAATCAGGTCGGCAAGGGGGGTAAGTTTTCCACCCTCTACCATGCGCTCTAAAATGAGTGCCATGGCAACAAATGAATCTCGGACAAGGCCGACACGGGGGTCTATCACGCCGCCATTGCCCTCTCCCCCTAAAACGGCATTTCTCCGAAGCATCTCGTCGACAACGTTGGCTTCACCAACCGCGGAAAGTGTGCACGATGAGCCATGTTGTTCCGCGATTTTCACAGTCAGGCAACTTGTAGAACAGTTGATGACAACCGGGCCTTGAGATTTCTTCAGCACTGCATCGGCTGCAAGAGCGAGCGTTAATTCCTCACCCAGATAGCGTCCCGTGCCGTCAGCAATGGCAAGTCGGTCTGCATCGGGATCTTGGAAGAAACCAATATCAGCCCCGGCTGCTGGTATCTGCGGGAGTAACTCGATGAGGTTTTCCGCTGTTGGCTCCGGTTCATGCTCAAACTGGCCGTCAGGCGGCTCACCAACAACAGTAACCTCACAACCAAGTGCCTCAAGGAGTGGTCGGGCCAGGCGACTTCCTGCTCCACGACCACAATCTATCCACACCTTCGGTTTCACGCGACGGATAGCATCAACGTCGATAATCGCAAGAACTTTTTCTAGATGTGGCAGAGTGCTTTCAATTGAGTGAATATTTCCAGGCTCACACTCTTTCTGTGTCTTTGGCGGAGTCCTTCGCATTGCTTCAAATCGTAAACGCACGGCGTCACCTTCCGTAGCTGGAAGGACACGGCCTTTCTCAGAGAAAAGTTTAAGACCGTTGTAGGGTGCTGGATTATGGCTGGCTGATATCTGAATACCTCCTGCAGCATTATTCTCAACAACAGCAACGCCTACTGTTGGTGTTGAAGCAGTATCGCAGTCGAGCACATCTCGACCGCTGGCCGTAATCGCTTTGGAAATTATTTTTTTGAGTGCCGGCCCAGACTCTCGCCCATCCCTCCCGACTACAATGGGGCCAGCAGGAAGGGTTTCGATAAAGCTGCATGCATACGCTGCTGCGACATCATCTGTGAGGGATTTCCCCACGATTCCACGAAGCCCAGAGACACTGACGATAAGCGGTTCAGGATGCGATACATTCGACCCGGTTCCATTGTTCATTGATTTTCCATTGAAAATAGCTGCATGTTTTGGAGAGGCAGAGTATAAATCCAAACGGAATGTAACGAATACCCGTGTTTCCCCGGAGTTTCTGATGACACCACTGTCTGCTGATCTGCTTACTGATTGTCTCGCACAACTGGATAGAACCCATCAGGATGGGACCATTACGGACCATTCGGTAGCCACGATGCGAACATGGTTAACAGAAGCACGATATTCAGAGTTTGCTGAGCCACTTGCTAATCTCATTCAGCGTGCAAAATCCGATAAAGATATTTGGAAATCACTCGACGATGCATATTGGACGGTTATTCCTTTTGGTACAGGGGGTCGTCGCGGGAAAATGTTTCCCGTCGGGTCAAACGCTATCAATGACCGAACAATTGGTGAGAGCGCTCAAGGGCTTGCAGAATATGTCACAGAAACATGCCACGCAGAGGGTGAGCCAAGTTGTACCATCGCATACGACACGCGACATCGTTCAGAGCATTTTGCAAAGTTGTGTAGCGAAGTTCTTTTAGCAGCAGGGTTTAAAATATTTTTTCTAAGAGGCTTTCGGAGTACACCAGAACTTTCGTATGCGGTTCGATATACCAAGAGCACGTGCGGTATTATGGTAACGGCGAGCCATAATCCTCCTAGTGATAATGCCGTCAAGGTGTACTGGGCTGGTGGTGTTCAAGTGTTGCCACCTCACGACAAGGGTATTATCAAACGCGTGATGCAGGTCAACGAAATTGGTCGAGTTCCCTTTGAGGATGGAGTTCAAAAGGGGCGAGTTGTCTTCATGGAAGATGAGATCGATACGGCTTTTGTAGAGGCAGTGCTAAAACAGGCAACGCCAGGTGTACGTGATCTCTCAGTCATTTACACACCGCTCCATGGAGTTGGTGCGACAGCTGTCCTTCCAGTGCTTCAGGGAGCAGGTTTTCAAGATGTAAGATTGTTTGGTCCACAAGCTGATCCAGACGGTGATTTTCCAAATGTTCCGGGGCATGTCGCAAATCCAGAAAACCCCGCAGTGATGAGCGGTGCAATTGATGAGGCACGCTCTCAATCTGATGACGTGGTCATGGCAAGTGATCCAGATTGTGATCGGCTTGGAGCAGCAGCTGCAATTGACGGAGTCAGCGGTAGTTTGTGGAAGGCGTTCACAGGGAACCAGCTTGGAGCCTTGCTGACGGACTGGGTGCTTAAAAAAAGAAGAGATCAGGAAAAGCTGCGGTCTGCCGACACCGTTGTCACGACCCTTGTGACAAGTGGCTTGATTCGTTGCATTGGTGAAAAGTATGGAGTGAATGTTATCGATTGGCTCCAAGTTGGATTCAAATGGATAGGCCGGACAATTGATGATGTAGGTGCGGAAAATTTTGTTTTTGGTTGTGAGGAGTCTCATGGCTATCTAGCAGGAACGCATGTTCGTGACAAAGATGCTAGTGTCGCTGCGTTACTTCTCGCGGAATTAGCAGCAGATCTCAAGTCGCAAGGAAAAACGTTACATCAAAAGCTTGATGAAATATTTTGTGCCTACGGGTGTCATCTTGAACGTCAGGTAGCAATCAAGTTGCCAGGGGCTGCTGGTATGGATCAGATGCGAGAGATCATGGCGGGCCTACGAGCAGATCTCCCTACAGAATTTGGTGGGCTACCAGTGAGAAGAGCAAGAGATTATGGGCAACTTAAATTCCTGGAATCTGGTGGGAGAGAAACACCGTTTGAGGGTGAGCAAGGTGATCTTGTTATCTTCGATCTCATTGATCCAGATTGTCCAAGCAATCCGGGTTCCGAACATGACTTTCCACCGCTTCGCAATGCAATAGCAGCGAGACCGTCTGGTACAGAGCCAAAAATCAAGTTCTACCTTTTTGTCTTTTCTCCACCGCTGGCAGTAGAAGAACTTCCGTCTGTAAAGCAGGTCCTTGAAAGCCGACTCGATCTCCTTGAGAAGGATTTACGCAGACGAGTAGGAGTTTGATCTCAAGGTGTGCGAGTTGTGTTGCTTATTCGATATCTTTTAGAAAGAATCTGTTACTACGAAAGAATCTGCTGCTACGACGGCTGGCAATTGCGACATTCGTCATAGAATACAGATATGAACGATCCATCGAATGCGAACTCTGAGACAACTCCGGCAGATACCGACAGGCCGGTGACGTCGAGCGATTACGCCACAGCCGCCAGAAAGGTGCGAGATTTTCCGCAGACCGCGGGCGTCTATTTGATGAAAGATATTGCCGGCCGTGTGATCTACGTGGGTAAGGCAAAAAATCTACGAAGTCGGGCTTCGAGCTACTTTCTGAAGGCTGCCGAGGTTGATCGTCGAACAGCTGATCTGGTTCAAGAAATAAGAGACATTGACTATCTCGAAGCAGATAGTGAAGTAGATGCACTTCTTCTTGAAAGTCGTCTTATTAAAGACGTACAGCCACGATTTAATTCTTTACTCAAAGACGACAAGACCTTTCCATATTTACAAATCACAACACACGAAGATTTCCCTCGGATTGAGTTTACTCGTTCGCCAGCTTCCAAAGGTGTGAAACTCTATGGTCCGTTTCCGAGTGCGGGAAGCCTACGTGGTGCGATTGTCGTACTCCAAAGAATTTTTAAATTTCGAACCTGCTCGCTTGATATCGATAAGGATGATCCCCAGTGGCGCTGGTTTCGGCCATGCTTACTCGCCTCAATTGGTCAGTGTACAGCCCCATGTAATCTTCGAATAACAAAAGAGGATTACCGAAAAGATATTCATCGACTTAAAACATTTCTCGAGGGTGGAAAAAAACGGCTCCTTGAAGAAATGCGGACGGAAATGATGTCGGCATCACAAGGGCTTGAGTATGAAAAGGCAGCACGCCTTCGAGACGAGATCAAACTGCTTGAGCGGCTTCATGAGCGAGGTGATCTTGAAGAGCATGTTCAGCCAGAAGTGTTTCTCGTTGATCCGAAAAAAGGACTTGCTGGCCTTGAGAAAGTGCTTGGTCTGCCAGGGCCTCCTCGCGTCATTGAGGGCGTTGATATTGCTCATCTGGCTGGTAATGAAACCGTTGCCAGTCTTGTTCAGTTTATTGATGGTCTGCCTTTTAAGCCTGGATACAAACGATATCGAATCAAAACAGTTCAAGGCATCGATGACTTTAAAAGTATTCATGAGGTTGTGTTGCGGAGATTTTCACGACTGCTTCGAGAAGGAGCATCTCTCCCAGATGTATTTCTTATCGATGGTGGCAAGGGTCAGTTATCTGCTGCGATGGATGCGCTAAATTCTCTTGGGGTGGATCCACCATGTATCTTGTCAATTGCCAAAAGAGAAGAAGAAATTTTCCTGCCGGGTAAATCGGAGCCCTTGCGATTGTCACGAGATGCTTACTCGTTGCGTTTACTGGAATATGTTCGTGATGAATCACATCGTTTTGCTCAACACTATCACCATCTCCTTCGAGGAAAGCGCACGCTCGAAGATGACACCTAGGATTCTGAATGAAAATCAGGAGATGTCTTGATGTTCATTTCGAAAGAAATACCAAAGTTGAATTAATCAGCTTTGAGCCAAGAGCGGGCGGCGTCTATTTCAGTGTGATCAAAGTAGGAAATTTTTGCGGTGGTAAAGGGCTTGCAGAACCATGCCATTCCCTCTTCCCATTTCTTTTCACCCACCATGGCGAGTCGCTCGATTTCGCCGAAGTGTTTCATATCAAACTTGATATCTTCCCAGAGAGCACCAGCGTCCCAGCCCGAAAAGTCATGCATTGAAAAGAGAATCTTTACTTTTCCTTTTTTCATTTCCGATTCGATAACGGGCACAAACGTGTCATAGTCATCGCGTGTGAGTTTTCCTGTTGTGGCCACTTCGATAATTCTGTCGCCTTGTTGGTTTGTTACCTCTACGGTCATGCGATTACCCCCTCTTAATAGTGGTTTCTTTGGATTTTCAATCAAAAAGCAGTCTAACACGCCGATATGAGACTCACGACAGGTCCCATTTGGTGCGTAATGCATGTTTGATGGGTAACATTATTACAGATATAGGGTCGATTATCTGAGTACTGCCTGGAGTACTGCCCAATGCTCACACGTACACTTGAGACTCGTGAAAGGAGACTGCCCGTGAATTCTCATAACTTCTCGCATGATGCGAGCAATCGTTGTGACTTTTTGCGTCAATTGAAAGCCGGTAGCCGAAGAGATTTCATGCAGGTTGGCACCCTCGCTGGATTTGGTTTATCGCTTGGTTCCTTTTTGAGTATGCGGGCGGCGCAGGCTGATGCGAAGCAGTTTGAACATTTCGACGGAACGGCCAAGAGCGTCATTCATATCTGGCTTCCAGGTGGTTGGTCCCAGCAGGAAACGTTTGATCCCAAGCCACTCTCACCTCTTGAGTACAGAGGCGAAATGGGAACAGTCCAAACAGCTCTTCCTGGTGTTCGCTTTAATCAGCATCTGAAGAACACGGCGAAGATAGCAGATAAAATAACAGTCATTCGCTCAATGACACATGGCGAAGCGGCTCATCCGCGTGGCACTCATAACATGTTTACGGGGTACCGCCCTAGCCCAGCAGTCACCTATCCAAGTTTTGGTAGTGTCGTTTCGCATGAATTAGGTTCACGAGCAAACTTGCCTCCATATGTGTGCTTGCCGACTCTCCCTGCACCTGACGCTGAGGCTGGATATTTAGGGAGCGCATTTGGACCATTTACACTCGGATCAGACCCGGCGAGCCCGAACTTTACGGTGCGTGATCTTTCATTGCCTGGTGGGGTTGATCCGAAGCGATTTGAGACCCGTCGTCATTTGCGGAACGTTGTTGGCAGGCACTTCAATCGGCTTGAAGGCTCAGACAACATCACGGCCATGGACAGTTTCTATCAACGAGCCTATGACCTCGTGAGTTCATCAAAGGCACAAGCAGCTTTTGATATAAACCTCGAGTCAAAGGAACTGCGAGATCAATACGGTCGGAATCAAGCTGGTCAGCGAATGATTCTTGCTCGAAGGCTCGTGGAGGCGGGTGTCCGATTTGTGACCATGTCCTATGGAAGTTGGGATATGCATCAGAAATTAAAGCAGGGTATTGATCGTACGCTTCCTGCATTCGATCAGGCATTTACGGCACTCATTCGTGATCTTGAGCAGCGTGGTCTTCTCGATTCAACACTTGTTATGGTGTCGAGTGAGTTTGGTCGTACGCCAAAAATTAATAAGGACTCTGGTCGTGATCATTGGCCCAAAGTTTTCAGTACCGTGCTGGCTGGAGGTGGAGTGAAGAAGGGCCTCATCCATGGTGCTTCGGACGCGATAGCAGCCGAGCCATTTGATAGTCCTGTCAGTATCGAGGACCTTGCAACAACGGTGTATCACTGCCTCGGGATTGTTGCAGAGAAAGAACTCATGGCGCCTGGTGCGCGTCCCGTTGAAATCGTTGATGGTGGTAAAGTCCGGCACGAGTTGCTGGTCTGATCTGCAAGTTCCACGACGTCAAGGCATGTGCAGCCATTGTTTAAGGAAGTGATCGTGCTATGAAGAAAAAGATGACCTTTCAACGAAACAACATGAGACTGTGCGGAGCAATTCTTAGCTGTTACGGCCTACTGATGGGTGTCTGTTTTGCTGCGCCGACAATCAGCAAAGTTGTGCCGGCTGGTGCAATGCGGGGGAGTGAGTGTGAAGTGCTCGTGATGGGTACAAATCTGCACGAACCGCAGGCCCTCTTTTTTGAAGACGGGATTGTCCAGCAGACAAAGATTGAACCCGTGAACGATAAGCAGTTTAAAGTTGTCCTGAAGGTTCCGGAGGATGCTCCTTTTGGTAATCATCGCTTTCGAGTTCGGACTAAAAAAGGCCTTTCGTTTCTTCGGACATTTCGGGTCGGACCTTTTCCACATGTGATGGAAGCCGAATCGGATTCTTCTCAGAAGAAACCTCCTAACAATACGGCAGATGATGCGCAAGAGATCACGTTTCCAAAGGCCGGTGGTCTGACAGTCGCTGGAGTTGTGGACCGAGAAGACGTTGATTGGTACAAGATTGTACTCGCCAAAGATGAACGGCTTTCCGTGGCGGTTGATGGTGTTCGTCTCAACTACACACCGTTCGACCCGTATATCGACATTGTTGATACCAAAGGTTTTGTCGTCGCAGCGAGTGATGATCATCCACTCATGGAACAGGATGCGCTCCTAGCTTTCACAGCCTCGGAGCCTGGGGAATATTTTGTAAGGGTGCGGGAGAGTGCATACGGTGGAAGTTCTGCGTGCAGTTACCTGCTTCATGTTGGTCGCTTTCCAACACCCTCAGTCGCACTCCCTCCGGGAGCAAATCCAGGATCTGAGGTGGTCGTGAAATGGCTTGGTGATCCGGCCGGTGGATTTGAGAAAAAAATAAAGATTCCCAATACCTTTCGTCGTGCTTCCTCGGAAGTCAGCCACATGCTGTCGGTGCACCCTCAGCGAAAAGGCATCATTGCGGCGGAAGGTGTCCCGCTTCGCGTTACAAATCTTCCTATCAGCAAGGAGACGGATGCAAACGACTCACCGAACGGGAATCCGAGTGTTCCTGCTCCGGCTGCCATATGGGGTCAATTCGAAAAAGATGGCGACGTAGACTGGATCAGAATTGAAGCACCAAAAGGATCAAAATGGTCTGTAAAAGGCTGGGGAAGACGGCTTGGGTCACCAGTCGACATCGTGCTCAACGCGTATCGAGATAACGACAAGCATACGCGGATCACAGGCAACGATGATTCCTCTGGGCCAGATAGTCTTATGAATGTGACGACGCCGGAGGAGGGTTCCTTTCTCATTCATATAAGAGATCATCAAAAGCGTAGTGGAGAAATGTTTGTCTGGTGGCTTGAGGTCGAGCCCATAGTACCCTTCGTCAAACTATCGGTTCCTCCGTCGCGTACAAAATCACAAGATGACTTGTTTCCACAGATTCCGAGAGGAAATCGCGCAGCGGTACTTGTGAACGCATCTCGCAGTAATTTTAGTAGTGATCTCAAGGTGCTTGCTGAAGGTTTGCCAGAAGGTGTGACTATGACGAGCCCACCATTTCAAAACGGTGCCCCAGGAGGCTTTGTTGTTTTTGAAGCAACTCAAGAAGCGCCGCTCGACGCAGCAATGGTGGCATATAAAGCCGTAGACGCAGCAACTCCAGATAAGGTTCTTGGAAGGCTTGAGCAAGCAACGGAGATGATTCATGGCAATCCGAATCGTACGCCATGGAGATCTAGCCATAGTATCAAAATGCCAGTTGCGGTTGTTCAGGAAATTCCGGTGACTCTTGAGTTGATACAGCCCTCGATACCACTTGTAAAAAACGGCAAGGCAGAGCTTGTTGTTCGTGTGCATAAAGCCGAAGGGTTTCAAGGTAAGGTGCGACTCTATTTCCCCTTTAAGCCACCAGGAATAGGCGCTGCATCTGGTGTTGATGTACCAGCAGACAAAAGTGAGGTCATGTTTCCGATTAATGCTACGGGCAGTGCACCAGTAAAAGATTGGTATGTTGTCGTGGCCGGCACAGTGACTTTCGAAGGAGAAGAGGCAAAGGGCCGTCCATCGATACGGATTTCTTCTCAGCCAGTAAAATTAAGCGTGGCAGAACCCTATGTTCAGGTTGCCCTCGACAAAGGAACGGCTGAACAGGGGCAGGACACAACCTTCACAGGTACAGTCACGGTGCCGACTGCCTTTGAGGGTGAAGCGAAGGTGGTGCTGCTGGGTTTGCCAGCCAAAACAAAGTCTGAGCCCCTTCTGATTACTTCAGAAAGTAAAGAAGTAGAATTTGCAGTGTCAGTTGCCGCCGATGCCCCTGCTGGCCGGCATGCAAATGTTGTCTGTGAAGTCCATGTTCCTCAAGCAGGAGATCAGATTATTCATCGCATGGCAGCGACTGAATTGAGAATAGACAAGCCACTGCCGGTAAAGTCTCAGGCAGCACCAAAGCCGAAGCCTGTAAAGAAAAAGCCACAGGAGAAAAAACTTTCTCGTCGTGAGCAACTGAGAATTCAGGCACAGTCGGTGTCAAATTCTGAGCCTGCGAAGGAACTTGAAGGAGCTGCGCAGTGAGTGACAGCGTATTACCTGACTACTCGATGAGTTGCCGAATGGTTTTCAGGCACATTCTGTTATTTCTTATGATGGTCCTCACAGGTCCTGTGCGAGCTCAGGAAAAATCGCTCGATAAAATCGAGGTGTTTCCTCCTTCAGTGCAGCTCGACTCATCGCGAGATTTTCAAACAATTATCGTTCAGGCAACACGCAATGATGGCGTTACTGAAGATGTCACAATTCCTGCTAAAATGGTTTTCAAGCACCCAGAATTCGCCGCTCTTGAACGAATTGAAAGCGATGCTGGTACTTCAGTTCGGCTCTCACCGAAAGTGGACGGTGACACTGTATTGGTAGTCTCGTATGGTGGGCAGCAGGTTGAACTTCCGGTTCGTGTTCGTTCCGCAGCAATGGAACCGCCACTTTCCTTCCGCATGGATGTCATGCCTGTGTTTGCTCGTGCTGGCTGTAATATGGGAAGCTGCCATGGGGCTGCTCGTGGAAAAGATGGATTCCGACTTTCGTTATTTGGGTTTGATCCGGCTGGTGATTACCATCGACTGACTCGAGAAATGCCAGGTCGACGTATCAATCTGGCAAACCCTGCCGGTAGCCTTCTGGTACAAAAAGCAGTAGGTGAGGTCCCTCACACCGGAGGCAAGCGTTTTGAAAAAGATAGTGAGCTTGCCGACCGTCTCATCAGGTGGATTACGGCAGGGGCCGAGGATGATCCAAAATCTGGTAAAGAGGTGCCGGAATTACTTGCAGTTGATCTGTATCCACCAACAAGTCTACTCGAAGGTGATCGGGCCACGCAGCAGTTCGTAGCTGTGGCTCGGTTTTCAAATGATACTGACAGGGATGTAACAGATCTTGTGAAGTATGGATCAAATAATGAATCATCGGTTGCAATTAATGCGTCCGGTAATGCTGCGAGTGGGCAGCGAGGTGAGTCTTTTGTCATGGCCCGATACGACACCATAACGGTTGGAGTTCCGGTAGTAGTTATTCCAGAAAAAATTACTTTTTCGTATCCTGAAACAAAAGGTAATACGTGGGTCGATGACTTGGTCGACAGTAAATTAAAGAGCCTTCGTATTGCACCTTCAGATGTGTGTAATGATGAAACATTTTTGCGACGAGTGACTATTGATCTGATTGGTCTCCTTCCAACCAACGAAGAAAGAGACACGTTCCTTGAAGATCAATCTCCGGATAAAAGATCAAAATATGTTGAGCAATTGCTCAGCCGAAAAGAGTTTGTTGATCTGTGGGTAATGAAGTGGGCAGAAATTCTACAAATCCGATCCGTCAATAATATCGTTGATAAGAAAGGTGCGTTGCTCTACCACCAATGGCTTGACCGTCGGATTGCCTCCAATCAGCCAATTGATGATATGGTTCGAGATCTGATATCAGCCTCTGGTGGCACCTTTGAAAATCCACCGACGAATTATTACCAAGCCGAAAGAGACACTCTGAAACTGACAGAGAATGTTGCACAAGCTTTTTTAGGAATGCGAATTCAGTGTGCTCAATGTCATAATCACCCATTCGACCGATGGACAATGGATGACTATTACGGATTTGCTGCCTTTTTTGCGCAAATAGGACGTAAAAAGGCAGGGGACCCGCGGGAGTTCATTATTTACAACTCCAGTGGTGGTGGGATGAAACATCCTGTGTCCGGTCAGACGGTCGCACCAAAATTTTTGGGTGGAGACGAAGCAAAAGTCGTCGGGCAGGATCGACGTGAAGTTGTCGCGGAGTGGATTACATCAACAGAGAATCCATTTTTTTCAAAACGTGTTGCGAATCTTGTGTGGACACATTTCCTTGGAAGAGGAATCGTTCATGAACCGGATGATTTTCGTGTTAGTAATCCACCGGTGAACGGACCTTTGCTTGACGCTCTGGCAAATCATCTTGTTGAGTCAAAATGGGATTTCAGAACGCTCGTCAGAGAGATTGTCAACTCAAAGACCTATCAGCGAGAGTGCGACACGAATGAGACAAATCTTCTCGACAACTCCAACTTCTCACATTCAGCGGTCCGTCGAATTCGGGCAGAAGTACTCCTTGATATCCTGGCTCAGGTAACAGAGACCAAAAATAAATTCCCTGGTCTTCCAGAAGGTGCGAGGGCTGTCCAAGTGGCTGATGGCCGTACGTCAACATATTTTCTCACAACTTTTGGACGAGCAACTCGAGAAAACGTTTGTTCTTGTGCAGTAAGTATGGATCCGAGCCTGTCGCAGGCGCTTCATCTACTCAACGGTGAGGTTGGGAATAAGCGAATTCAGCAGGGTGGTGTTATTAGTCGTTGGTTGAAGGAGAAACGGCCGGATACTGAAATTATTGATGAACTCTTTGTTCGGTGCTACGGAAGGTTTCCCCAAGAAAGGGAACGCATCGAAACACTCGCGACGCTGCAAGGTGGCGCTGAGCATCAGCAAGCCCTCGAAGATATTTTCTGGGCACTACTCAATTCACCTGAATTCATATTCAATCATTAGTTTCCAATCGACAAGTCGCTATGAGTCTTCGTGATCACTTTGGGATACAAAAAACTACGATAGCGACAGCAAGGTCATGATAAGAATTACACTACAAAAACTAACCAGAACGATTACGTCACACAGTGTTGTCACTTTGCTGTGGACGCTGTCATTTTGTCTCACAACGGCGACTGCCGCTGAAAAGCCGCCGACATATGAAGATCATGTATTGCCAGTTTTCCGTGAAAAGTGCTGCAGTTGCCACAATGCGGATAGAAAAGCTGGTGGGCTTGATCTGACGAGTTACCAGCAAATGATGGCTGGTGGTAATTCAGGTGATGTTGTAGCTGGTGGCGATCCTGATGGCTCCTACCTATGGCAGGTTGTGAGTCATGAATCAGAGCCGACAATGCCACCCGACGCTGATCGCATTCCTGATGCCATGCTGAATGTCGTGAAGGAATGGATACTAGGCGGAATTATTGAACGCGACGGGGCAAAACCAGTTGCTCAGAAAGCAGGTGCGTCACTTGCACTTGATTCAGGTGCTTTAGTGAAACCGAGTGGCCCACCCGTAATGCCGCCTCGATTGTCTCTGGAACCACGATTTTCTGGACTCAGACCAACGACAATTCGTGCACTCGATGCATCTCCTCATGGAGATGTAGTGGCGGTTGGAAGTAGTCAGCAGGTTTTATTATTTCAACCGAGGACGTGTGAATGTATTGGCGTACTACCGTTCCCCGAAGGTGAATGTACGAACATTCGATTCTCTCGGAGTGCAAAACTCCTTCTTGCAGGTGGTGGTGTTGCAGCAAAAAGTGGTCGTGTAGTGATTTGGGATGTTGCAAGTGCTCAGCGAGTCATGGAACTTGGAGATGAGTATGACGAAGTGTTGGCTGCTGATATTTCTGCTGATCAACGTCTTGTAGCTCTTGGTGGAGCAGCTAAGGTTGTGCGTCTTCTCCAAACGGTAGATGGGTCTGTTGAGAGCGAGATCACAAAGCATACGGACTGGATAACAAGCGTTGCTTTTTCACCGGATAGCGTGTTACTTGCTACAGGTGATCGTGCAGGTAATTTGTTTTTATGGGAATCATTTGGTGCTCGCCATTGGGGCGATTTAAAAGGTCAGAAGGCTGGTGTCACAGCAATCGATTGGCGAGCGGATGGGATTGTTCTTGCAACAACGTCTGAAGACGGCACAATCCATCTTTGGGAAGCTGACACTGCTAAGAAAATAAAATCATGGTCAGCTCATGGTGGAGGAGCAACAGACGTACGATGGTTGAGTGATGGGCGCCTTGTCTCAACCGGTCGGGATCACAAAGTGAAAGTGTGGAAGTCTGACGGCAGCCTTGAAAGTGAACTTGGCACACTCTCGGATATTGGTACAAAAGTAGCAATTACCTCCGGAAAACCACTTGCCATTGCGGGTGACTGGTCAGGACAGATTTCTGTCTACGACGTTACGAAGCCTTCGAAGGTAGGCGGAATCAATTCCAACCAGATGCCACTTTCCCGGCGAGTAAATCTTGCCGAGAAGGCAACTGCAGTAGCGGAAAAAGCTGCCGAAGATATTCGTTTAGCAAAAATGAAGGCAGCAAAAGTTGAAGCAAATTTTGTAAGTCAGCTTTCGGCAGCAAACAAAAGTCTTGGTGTTGCCGGGTCTGAACAGAAGAGTAAAAATGTAGAACTTGAAGCAACGGCTGTCCGAGTCAAAGCTGCAGAGGATCAGCTAGGCATAACAAAACTTAAGGCAAAGAAAGCTCAGGAAATAGTCCGGTCTCTCAAGGAGATAAAAGAACAGGCGAGCGGAAATCCTGAAAAGGAAGTCGCCAATGAGATCTTTACAGCAGCAAACAAAACCTTAGTCGACACAAATACGTCTGTCGGACTTGCGGAGCAGGGTCTGCAGGAATCACAGGCTGAACATGCGGCTGTTCTAAAAGAAAAGCAGGTGGCAGTAAAAAACCTTGCTGATCTGACCTCTCGTGCCAGCCAGCTGAATGATCAAGTTGAAAAAGCAGTTGCTAGTCGAAAATCTATCGATGAGAAACTTATGGCCGCTGTAAAAAAATATCAATCCTCTCAGGAAAATCTTAAAAAATGGCAGGATGAACTTGTGTTTTCTCAGGCTGCCACTTCTAAGTCTGAGTGAGGAAATACTACTCGCCTGCCTACAAGTCTTCTTGGAAGTGCAGAATTTTTGTGTGTGAATGTCTATTCTTAGGGCTCAAAGATAGTTTTGCTATGCATTACAGTCGGCACGCATGTTTCCAAAGTGCCCTATCAGTCAATTGCCGTAGAAGGTTTCTGGTTGTTTGGAAGAGCGCCTTGCAGAATACCTCCAATCGGAGATCTCAATGAATCAATTTCCATTTTCACAATAAGAGCAATTCCCGAAATTAAAATTTCCCGATGTGCTTTTTCATGATCAGTAAGGTTTTGGTTAGTTGATAGTCGATTTATATAAGCCGAAACCTTATTCGTGATAGCCTTGAATTCCCCCATGTTGTCTTCAATGATGCTCTCGATCATCAGTCGAAGGTTAGGTGCAATTTTACCGACTGCTTCTTCGAGTTCACCATTTTTTGCGAAGTCAATTTTTTGAGCCTTTGCCTGAGTGATGACATCGTCTAATCCATCATGAATGACTTCATAAGCCTTCTTTTCGATTTCGTCAAACTCTTTCTCAAAGAAGCTGATAATAAAAGCGTCGGCCTGATCAAGAGCCTCCGGTAAAGCGTCGAGAATTAATTGCTCACCTCTGTCGACAACCATTGGTGCTTGCGCCTTAAGCGACTCGGTGAGTTGTGCAGGTGCTTGTTGAAGTCGCGGTTCAAGTTGGTCAGCAACGAGTTGAACAAGGGTGGGTGCATCAGCAGCAGTTGTGATCGAAGTAGATAAGAAACGAAGATAGAAGAATGCTCCGACAAGAAGGCATGCCATAGCAGCAATGGTAAGAGTCGTCCTAGTTTTTGATTTTGCAGCAGTCTTTGTAATACGTTTTTCTAGTGCATGTAAACGGTTCTCGATAGTAGACAAGTCTGTGTCATGCATTGCTTAAAATCTCCATGAAATAAAATGCGGTTGTGGATGAATCTATATAAATTTAAGAGCTTTGATTCCTATTAGTCCTCGCTAGTGCGAAAGGGTGAATCAGTTTTCAGCACCGACATAGTTGGAGCAACAGTACGATCAACAATGAGTAGAATGTTGTGCATGAATCGCTGCCGCAGCAACTCCTCATCCATGTTCATTGCCGCCCGAATAGGAAGAGTGTCGAGTGCTTTACTGATACGTTCGAATTCTTCTTGTGTGAGTACTTTCAATTGACCTTGAAGTTCCTCACCCTCAATCGCCAAACCCTCGACGGTGATGGCTGAAAGTTTTTTAACTCTTTCTGGAGTCAGAGAAGGTATTTCGCTTTGTACATCAGCGGCCACTTTGTCTGTAACTCTCTGAAGGCTTTGATTTGCCTTTTCTTGCAACATTGAGGGCAGTCGGTCGGCCATAGACCTTGCCTCTTTGGTAAGCATTGACTGGAGTTTAGGGCGGAGTGTCTTAAGACGTTCTAAGGTTAATTTCTGATAGGTTGGAACGGCTTTCATTGCAGCCTTGGCGTACTTCTCTTGAAGAGAAGGAAGTAACTCCTCAACTTTCATCTGTAGTGCAGCCTGTATCGTCTCTTCGTTGAGCTGAGTTTTGAGTGTTCGAAAAAGAAGAAAGCCAACAATGCCAAGCATTGAAAAAAGGAGAAGAGAACCAATAAGAACTGCGATGCGACGTGTGCGTTGGGAATGAGAGATGCTATTGAGGCTTTTCTCTAGTTGATCAATTGATTGAGAGAGAGACTCAATACTTGTTTGTGAATCAGAAGCCTTACCAGCAGTCATTGGATTACCTTTAGGAGTTAAAAATATAGTCGTACATGGCGAGAGAATTGATATTTTTGAAAGAATAGAATGAAGGAATGTTCCAGTGCACAAGCATGCTCTATTGACTGAAAAATCTCTCAATATTTTGGCCGTGTTAGGATATACAAACCTGTAGCCAAAAACCCCCTCCCCAACGCACGTGTTGTACGTTCCTTGGTACAAAATGTCAAATCGCCCCCCGATGAAGGTAGTTGATGCGTTGAAAGATTCTCGATTCGTAGTCACTCGCCTTACACCATCTCAGGTTGGGGCACTCGGTGTTATTGGAATACTTGGTGAAGAGGCGGGATTGATTCTGAATGCTCATTTTGAAGCATACAGTAAATCCTCAATTCAGACATTAGACATTGGCTCTCTTGTTGCTGGTGACTGGCACCATACGATCGTGATGAACCAGTCAGTATCGGATTCAGCCGAGGGCACAGTTCCGCAACGTCAGGAGAAATCCGAGTGCGTTGTTTTAGTAAAGACAGGAACAGAGACTTGGGAGATTCATGTTCATGGAGGGCAGGCTGTTACCAAATCTTTGTTAAAAACTTTTGTATTGGCCGGGGCTGCGGAAATTCCATGGAATGAATGGTTTGCTTGTAATGGCAGTAACTATCGAAACAATGTTATTCGTGATCAACTTGCTCGAGTTGATGGGTTCTATGCAGCGCAGATACTCACACGGCAACTTTCAGGTTATTTTCAAAGAGATATCAAGCAGATTCAGCAGCTCATTTGTAAGAGCGGAAAATCTCAAGATAACTTGAAAAAAGCGCAAGCTGTCATAAATCGTTTGGAACAATCGGCTCGAGTGGGTATGCGGTTAGCGGAACCCTGGCAGGTAATTTTGCTGGGACCTGTGAACGCCGGTAAGAGTAGTCTGCTCAATGCTCTAGCTGGTTATGCACGGAGTATTGTATCTCCGCATGCCGGTACCACACGCGACGTGCTCGCGACACGAGTTGTCTTGAATGGGTGGGCAGTTGACCTGACTGATACAGCTGGTTTCCATCCGGTAAGTGACTTTCAGCAGCTAGCCCCTAGTATCGAAAAGGAGGGAATAGAACGTGCAATGGAAGCGGCACGAAGCGCTGATTTAATCCTGAACGTTCGAGCCTTAAATGATCCTCAGAAGGACGAGGTCTCTCTGGGAAGCGGCGGTGAGGGCGGCCCACCCTCTCTCGAGGTTGGCACCAAAGCGGACCTGTCTGACAGTAAGCAGTCCATCGGAAAGTCAATATCGGCAGGTTTGATTGTGACATCCGCCCATACTGGCGAGGGTCTCGATGAACTTGTGAAACTTATTATTGAAACACTAATTCCTGAGGCAAGAGAGCCAACAGATTATTTCTTAGGAGGTGTTCCAATAACATCTGAAGATCTCGATGTTGTGAAAGAGTTACACAAAAAAATTGAGATTTATTCACGAGATTTGTGATCCCGAACCAAAAGCTTTATTGGTACCTCAGTGAACGGCGAGCTTTTTCGGAGTGATGATATAAGATACCGTTTGTAAGGCGCCGTGAGGCTTTTTGCAGAACTTGTTGAGAGCACGATAGTCGGTGGAGCAGTGTCGACCTGAGTTGCAAAATAGATTCGAACAGGGCGTCCTTTGCGGTCAGCGGGTGGTCGGGTCGCCTGTGTGGCAGAATGAATGATTGTATTTAGGGCAGCCGTTGGAACGCGAGACTGACTCTGTCGAAAGAGTCGTTGTGTTGTGTCTATCGCCGCTTTTACATTGCGGCCCTTTGTGGCCGTGACAAATGCAATAGGTGCCCACGGCATTGTGCGAAAAGTATCACGTAGGTATTGAGCCCATTCGCTTCTTTCGACATCCCCAGCATACAGGTCCCATTTGTTTACGACTAAGAGAACAGGTTTCTGCTGCTCCACAATCAGGTCAACAAGTTGCTTATCGACTTTGCCCACCGGCTCGGTTGCATCAAAGAGCATCAAAACTACATCGGCACGACGGATACTTCTCTCAGCACGATGCGTTGAGTAGAAATCGATATCACTCGTACGACTTTTTGTCCTTCGAAGTCCAGGCGTATCAATCGCAAGGAAAGAGTGTCCGTCTACTTCAAAACGAACATCGATGCTGTCTCGCGTAGTACCTGCAACAGGACTTGCAATGACCCTTTCTTCTTTTGCCAGTGCATTAACAAAAGTGCTCTTTCCAACATTGCGGCGACCAACGATAGCCACTTTCATTTCTGGGAGAGCGGTACTGGCCGGCTCTTCGTTGTCAGGGGTCATTGGCAAACGAGTAGTAATGGCTTGCACAAGTTCATCACGATTACGGTTTTGTTTTGTACTTGTGACAATCGGTGATCCAAAACCAAGCTTGTCAAATTCATGGCCCAAGACGTCAAATTTCTCATCATCAGATTTGTTTGCAACCAAAACAACGGTAGCTCCAGACTGCCGAAGTCGTAAAGCCACATCAGTATCGGCAGGAACACGACCAGTCCTGATGTCAACGACGAATACGACAACCCCTGCAGTGGCTAGCCCAGCTTCTATCTGCATGTCGATCTGTTCAGTTAACCCATCAGGGTCGTCAAACCCCATGCCGCCAGTGTCTATGAGGTCGATTGTCTTGTCACCACATTCAATACGTTGGGTGAGACGATCACGAGTAACACCTGCGGTTGGGTCTTCTATTGCAATTCTTCGATGTGAGAGCCAATTGAATATGCTTGACTTCCCTACATTTGGACGGCCAACAATAACGACCTGCGGGATAGGAGATGGCATGCTAGGTGTATTCGCAGGGAGGTGAAATAAAGAGCTGTTTAAGTGCCACGTGTTATCACGGACGCAACTGTTTCGTGGCTCACGTCTTTAATAATACCACGCTCTGTGACAATCGCTGTAATGAGGTGGCCTGGTGTCACATCGAACGCTGGATTGAAGGCTGTTGCTGCTGCAGGCGCGGATCGAAAATTGAATGGTTGGAGCACCTCATTTTCGGAACGCTCCTCAATCGGTATCTCGTCACCAGATTTGAGAGTCAGATCGAATGTACTGGATGGGGCTGCAACAAAAAATGGAACATTGTGTGCCTTCGCCAATAAAGCAAGGCCGTATGTTCCAATCTTATTGGCAGTGTCTCCATTTGCTGTGATTCGGTCAGCACCAACAATGCAGCATCCTACACGACCTGTTTTTAAAAGATGTGCTGCGGCAGCGTCTACGAGAACTGTGACTGGAATTTGATGGTGGGTCAGTTCCCAGGCAGTAAGGCGAGCACCTTGTAACAAAGGACGCGTTTCGTCAGCAAATACCTGAAAGCGTCGACCTTTCTTCCATGCTGTAACAATAATTCCAAGAGCTGTACCGATGCCCCCCGTGGCCAAGGCACCCGTATTGCAGTGAGTGAGTATGTCACCCTCAGGAAGTATTGTGCAGCCATGCTCACCAATATGTTCACAAAGAGCTTGATCTTCATGCTGAATTGATTTTGCTTCATTGAGAATGCTCTGCTGAAGTTCGGAATAGTCTGGGTTTGGACCAGAATTCAAAATTATTTTTTGAATTCGTTCTATCGCCCATCGTAGGTTTATTGCCGTAGGTCGTGCAGTTGCGAGGTCTTCTGCAAGCTGTTGGATACAGGACATCTTGTTTGTGTCTGTATCATTGAGATTTTTCGCATAATCTATTGCCAACACCATTCCGTATGCTCCTGCAATACCAATTGCAGGAGCGCCTCGGACTCGCAACATTTTGATCGATTCGATCACTGATGGAACGTCTTTGCAGGCAACATACTTGACCGCAGTCGGGAGGGCTGTTTGATCAAGAATTTTGAGGTAGCCCTCGCTGTCACCCTGCCAGCTCACAGTATGAATTTCATTTTGAAATGGTGTATTCATTTCAGTCTAAAGACCCTTAATATTTGTGCTTCGTGGGTAACGGCTTGAAGAGGCATTTGTGCGCAAGAGACCCATGTCTTCCAGGTTGTATCTATGTATCACAGGAATGGATTGGGGCTGCAGGGAAGATCGAAGGTTTTTGCTACAGCAGGTTCTATAAGTTCTCCCTGGAATACATTTACAGCTGTTTGAATCGCATGATTGCCTTGTGCAGCAGTTACAAGACCCTCGTTAGCCAGTAAGAGAACATAGGGGAGTGTTGCGTTGCATAATGCGTATGTACTGGTTCGGCCAACAGCACCAGGCATATTTGTTACGCAGTAATGAACGATGTTATCGACTACAAAAGTAGGCTCTGCATGCGATGTTGGTTGGCTTGTTGCAATACAACCGCCTTGGTCAATAGCGACATCAATAATAACAGCACCGGGTTTCATAAGATGTAAATCATTGCGTTCAACAAGGTGCGGTGCTTTAGCCCCAGGGATTAAAACACTCCCAATGACAAGGTCAGCACGACCAAGCCACTCCCGAATGGTATGGCGATCAGAATAGAGGCAATCAATGTTGGGGGGGGTGACGTCATCAAGGTATCGCAACCGATCCAGGTTTGTATCAAGTAGGCCAATATTTGCACCGAAACCGGCTGCTACTTTCGCAGCATTCGCTCCAACGGTACCGGCTCCAAGAATAAGAACATTTGCCGGTGGAACTCCGGGGACACCTCCAAGCAGTATGCCTCGTCCCATTTGGGGTTTCTCAAGATACTTGGCACCCTCCTGGATGCTCATTCTACCCGCTACTTCACTCATCGGTTTCAACAGTGGCAAGGCTCCCTGGTCATCACGAAGCGTTTCGTACGCTAAGGCTGTAGCGCCGGTTGTTAGGAATCGCTGTGTCAATGTTTGATCGGCTGCGAAATGAAAGTAAGTAAAGACAAGCTGGCGTGGTTGAATAAGTGATATTTCTTCTGGCTGAGGCTCCTTGACCTTGACGATGAGATCAGATGTAGCAAAGACCTCTTCTGCAGTGTCAACGATAGTTGCACCGCAATCTGCGTATGCACTATCAGGCAATCCAGAGCCACTGCCAGCAGTTTTTTGAAACACAACGGTGTGGCTGGATCGAACCAGTTCTTCAACCCCAACAGGAAGCATTGCAACGCGATATTCGTCTCGCTTTGTTTCCTTGGGTATACCAATTTTCATCCGCAGAGCCTCCGCGACTTAGGAGGTCATTTTCTTTGCAATCTTATATGTTGCAGGCATCGGAATAGGATAATTTCCGTCCTTGTCTGGAACGACAGGGGGAGTTGATTCCCACGTGAGGTTGTCAGGCATTAAGTTGAAATCTTCAGCAAGGAGTTTCTTGTAGTCCTGAGGCTTACCGCTATACGTTGCAGTTCGCCCAAGCACGGCTGAAAAGGTAGAGGTTGCACCGTAGTAGGCATTGTTTAGTGGTGTATCATTTCGAATGGCAGCTTGTAGTTCGTTGTGTTCGACCTGATACGGATTCGTAGTGCCACCAGAGTCCTTGCTCTTCGACTTGGTTGGCCCTTCGTATTTCCAGAGGACCTTGCCGGAATAATCTGTTATTTCACCAATTTTCACGAAACCTTTTGTGCCTTGGAATTCTTCATTCACGCGGTTTTGTCCGCCGGGAAATTGTCGGCACTGACTGGCGATTCGAACACCATTTGGATAACTGAAATTAATCGTATGGTGATCATAAATTTCACTGGGTTGCCCAACAACTCTCTTCTGTTTTCCACCAACACCGTAGGCTGATTCGGGAAGCATGTCGAGGAACCAGTTTGCAATATCAATATTGTGAACATGCTGCTCACAAATGTGGTCACCACAAAGCCAGTTAAAATGATACCAATTGTGAACTTGGAATTGCATTTCATTCATGTCGGCTTCTCGTTTTCGGTACCAGATGCCACTTCCGTTCCAATACACCTGGCCTCCAATAAGATCACCAACCATGCCATCACGAACGCGCTTGATAGTTTCCCGGTAGCTTGCCTGGTAGTGACGCTGTAGTCCTACAACAACTTTCCTGTTTGTTTCATCGGCTTTTTTTGCCACTTCAAGGACGAGGCGAGCCCCAGCACTGTCTACGCACACAGGCTTTTCCATGAACACATGTTTGCCTGCGTTAATGGCAGCTTCAAAGTGTGATGGACGAAAACCTGGAGGTGTTGCCAAGATTACAAGATCGCAATGATCAAGAACTTTTTTGTAGGCATCGAGACCATGAAACTGTCGGTCCTTCGGAAGATCAACTTTGTCTTCCATTTTCTCAACCGCTCGAAGTGTACGGCTTATATTGCTTTCAAAAGCATCGGCGACAGCGGTTACTTTGATGTTTGAACCATTAACACTAAGTGCTTGAGTCAACGCACCCGTACCTCGACCGCCACAGCCGATAAGACCAATTCTGATGAGTTCTGTTGATGGAGTTTGCGCATGAACGGCTCTCATTGATGCGATTGCACCACCAGCTACGGAAGCCATTTTAACGGCATTGCGTCTTGAGAAACGTAGTGTTTCAGATTTTGGTAGGTTGCTGGACATGCTCATCTCCTGCGTGGATTATTGTCGTGAGAAAATGTTCTGAGGGTGTTTAGAAAAGAAATGTCATCTACCGCTGAGGCTTATATTTTTCAGCGTATTCTTCATCGTAAAGATACCGGCTTGCCTGCAACTTGCACAGGTGAAGGACAAACCGCCCTAATATTTGGGTATTGATGAATCAATTTCGGTACTCCATGCCTCAATACCACCCCTGAGACTTTGAGCCTTCTCGAAACCTCGTTCCCGGAGCCATTTTGCGACACGGAGGCTACGGACACCGTGGTGGCAGTGCACAACGACTCGCTTTTGCTTCCAGGGTTCTAGTTCATCAAGTCTTTCAGAAATTTCCTGCATCGGGATGAATTTTGCCTGCGATATTTTAGCTATTAAATACTCTTCTTCTGTTCTGCAGTCGAGTAAGAGGCATGCAGCATTTTCTGACGTTGTGAACAACGTTAATGTGTCACTCGGAGTAATTTCTGTTGGTAATGTCATTTGGCATAGTCTATCTAGATACGGTTTACCACTACTAGTGCGTGCTGTTCATTGTACGCTCAATGTCTTCAATATAAATAAGAATACACTGAAAGGTCGAGCTTCAAGATGCCGCCTCGTCGCATTGATCCTATCGCTGCCCGTGCATTCGCTGTTGAGGTTGTCGAAAAACTTCGTCAGGCAGGATATGAAGCAGTGTGGGCAGGTGGATGTGTTCGTGATCAGCTATTAGATCGAGTCCCTTTAGATTACGACGTTGCAACGGCTGCTCGTCCGGACGACATAAGAAATCTATTTGGCCGCAGAAATACCATTGCTGTGGGTGCTGCCTTTGGTGTTATTACCGTAATTGGATCGAAGCACTCAGGCAATGTGGAAGTTGCAACATACAGATCGGACGCAGAGTACATCGACGGACGTCATCCTGTAGGAGTGACTTTTTGCGGAGCTCAGGAAGACGCCCTGCGTCGTGATTTTACAATCAACGGCCTTTTCTTTGATCCGACAACCGAGAATGTTATTGACTACGTAGGAGGGCAGCACGATCTGAACGAAGGAGTTGTTCGTGCGATTGGTAACCCCGCCATGAGATTTAACGAAGATCATCTCAGAATGCTACGAGCCGTTCGGTTCTCAGCCAACTTTGGTTTTCCGATAGAATGTGACACTGAGAAGGCCATTGTGTTGTTGGCGGAGAAGGTTGAGTCGGTGAGTCCAGAACGATTGGCTGCAGAACTCCGCTTAATGTTTTCTCGTCATGGGCGAGGTGAAGCATTACGACTGCTCGTCGGTACGAATCTAATTGGTCCATTATTTGATCACCGTTTAAAAGAAGCAGAATCATTCTGGTGTTCCGCATCGGATGTGCTCGATGCCATGCGGGAACCCAATATATCGTTGGCAATTGCGGTCCTGTGTTATGAGAAGCCTCGATTGGCTGCTGATATTTGTAATCACCTTCGGTTATCGAACCACGAACGAAAACTTACTGTGTGGTTAATCGAAGCAATAATGGGTCTTGAGTCAGATTCTCTTTCAGCACAGTACACAGATATTCCTTGGTCAGTTCTTCAGCCATGGCTCGCTCATGAATGGCGGTTTTATCTGTTTGACTTGATGCAATCTTTGGCCGCAATCAACTTGTTTTCAACAGAAAAGGTGGACTGGGTGAGTGAGCAGGTCCATCGTACTGATGCTGATCTGAATCCGCCTCAATTGCTCTGTGGAAATGACCTGATGCAACTTGGAGTTCCGTCTGGACCAGTCGTTGGGAAGCTGTTAAAGCAATTACGAGATTTACAATTAGATGAAAAAATCATCTCAAAGGAAGTAGCTATTCAATGGGTCGAGCAACATTGCGACTCTGATTAATTGAACTACACGCCAATTCGCTGTTTATCGAGGCGGATCATGGGGGTTTGGGAGGTCAGAAAGAGAACGTAATTGAAACACTTCCAAGAATCGTGATGTTGTCTGATAGTGCAGAAGGTCTTCACTTGTTTTTTCATCTGCACATGGAAGCTTGACAAGTTCGAGTAAACCACGCCGCACGAGTTGCCGCATGACAGCCGGACTTGCATCGCATCCAAGTTTGGATAAATCTTCTCGAGCTACCGGCTGGTTCCAAGCGACAACAGCAAGTGCATCAAGTGCTCCGACATCGAGTCGCACACGACGTGTCTTGGCCTCGAGGATTGCACCGTATTGTTTGTACTCTTCCCGAAGTCGAAGAATCCAACCTGATCCCTCAGAGACAACTTGGTAGGGGCACCCATTTACCTCATAGAAGCGAGAAAGTTCTTGTGCGAATTCATCAATTTCAACAGATCGAACACCCCGCATTAATTTTGAAACCTGTTGGCTCGATAGTGGCTTCCCCCGTGGCAGACCAACAAATAGCAGTGCCTCAAGTATTGACCGTGGGTTTACACGGCACGTAGGCGCATGTGAGGCAGTTGGGCTTCCTGTTTCATCAAGGTCTGGTGAGGAGTCAATTTCAACGACTCCTTGTGTACCTTTTGATGGCGACTCATATGGGTCTTGTTCTCCCATCATGGCAGCAAAGGCTTGCGCTAGTCGATCAATCGACAAGCCACCTTCAGCTGGAGGCCCGTCGAATCCACTCGATGTGTTCTTTGCCTTCCTTGGCTCAGTTGTCACGAGTCAAATTCCTGTTCTCTAAACTACTTCAGTTACAAACGCAAGGAGTCTGTCCTCAGTTGAAAAGAGTAGAGTTACTGCCAGCGTTTGTCGACATTGGTTTTCATGAAGCTTAGTGCATCACGGGCCAATTGCTCTTCTGTCGAATACATTTTTCGCCATATTTTTGTAGCAGCAACGATTGCTGGCAGTGCTAGCCCGAATGCTTCAACAACCATCCAGCCATCCCAGTTTGTTTTCTTAATTGCATCAAATGTTTCATTCCATGCAACATGCCCTTGGCCCGGCGTACTTCGATCATTTTCTGAAATATGAACAAGCCTCGTCCAAGGCATTGCTGCATCAATAGCATCAGATAGATTTTTTTCTTCAATGTTTGCGTGAAAAGTGTCATACATCATCCTGACGTTTGGATGATCAACTTCACCCAGGAAAGAAATGGTCTGCGCAACACTTGTGAGAAAATAATTTTCAAATCGATTGAGATACTCAACAACGATCGTGACATCCGCAGATGCGGCGTATTCTGCAGCCTGTCGCATCGACTCAGCGCCCCACTTGATTTCATCTGCTGTTGGCCCGCATCCAGAGAACTCACCAATAGCTGAGTGAGTAGGGCCGGCTAAGAGCTTCACTCCTGCAGCATGGCAGCAGTCAATAGTCTTTTTCAATGCATCAACAGCTGCCTTTCGAACACTGGCGTCAGGGCTAATTGGATTAGCGTCGGCACTTCGAATGGTGACAGCAGTTCTCTCCAAGCCAATGGCGTCGAGTTTTTTCCCCCATTCTGCATAGAGTTCTTTGTCTGGTTCAAACAGTGGCATCTCGACACCGTCATACCCCATTTCTTTTAAGGTCTCGATTACGGGAATAAGACCATCATGCATCGAGTCGGTCCAAAGAAGCAGGTTAATTCCATATTTCATAATAAAGTACTTTTGCTGAAGGAGACCTATTTTGAATGTGAGCGTGAATAAATCCTATTTCATTCGACACCGGTTACTCAAAGAAGGCAAGTGTGAATGGAAAGAGCATATCATGACGTGCTTGGGCGATTTTGAGTCGGTTTTCGAAGTCGTTTCCCCTGGCTTGTGGCAGGCACACTTTTAAGTGGTTCCGGGGAGCCATCGAGTGATTGTCCAGTCGCTATCGATGCCAGCCGCTTGCGAATCTGCGATACATAATCAGAGGACAATTCAAACCCGAGGTATGAACGATTCAGTTTTTTGGCTACGGCCAGTGTTGTACCACTTCCAGCAAACGGATCGATGACGAGGTCGCCAGGGTCGCTCGATGACCGAATGACTCGCCCGAGTAATTGCTCAGGCATCTGGCATCCATGCCAACCGGAACGTTCCTTAAATGTTCCACAGACACGCGGAAAGTACCATGTGTCTTCATCAGTAGTGAAGCCGTCTGGGAGATCTTGTGGTCGCAGAATCCACGTGTCATCCGGAAGCCGTCCTTTTGGGTTTGCTCTACGGTCGCCGTAAACTAACTCACGTGCAGACGGCACTCGGATGGCATCGGCATTAAAAGTGAACGATTTCGGATTGCAGACGAAGTGAAATAAGTGAGCATGAGAGCGATTGAACTTCTGCTGACAGTTCACGCCAAATGTGTAATACCAGACGACCCAGCTACGGCATGTAAAGCCAAGTTCTCTTGTGGCAATCACCTTGAGTTCAGCCGCATATTCATCACCAATGGCAAGCCAGAATGTTCCGTCAGGACGAAGAATGCGATGAATTTCACTCATCCATTGTTTTGACCATTCAAGATAATCATTACTTGTTCGACGGTCGTTATATGTGTCGTACGCGTAGCCAATATTAAAAGGAGGGTCGGCAAATGCGAGAGGAATACTGTCAGATGCAACCTTGCGTAATAAATCAAGACAGTCGCCTTCTCGAACACGGCTTGGTGTCCGCCGAGTAGGTGATTTCAGACCTGTCTTTTTCAATTTTTTCGGCATAGATCAGGAATGTACGTGTCGTACGGCATGTCGTCTACGCCTGTAGGTCCCGTCGCCCTGTTACATAGGTCGTGAAGCAATAGTAGTTTCTGCTGCTTTCTCAGTCACCTATCCATCGCATTATACGTTCAACAGTTGGCAAATGATATTTATCAACCATTACGAATAGTGGGACAACAAGAATACAGAAAAAAATTGCAAGCGATGCTGAAATAATAACAGGTAAGAAATTTTGCCAGTGTGCGGTTGGTTCACCCGTTGTCATGAGTCCATACAACCAAAGCGGCCAAAGATGGACAATGTGGTGAAGAAGATAAAGGGAGAGGGAATGCTTGCTGATGATTCGACACCATTGCGCAGCAGTTCTCGTAATGATGGACCCACGGTCTTCTTTCCAGTTTTTATCAATGATGGTATTGAGAGCCAAGAGACTAAAGAGTGCCATCCCAATTACACCAAGGAGGTAGCTGCTCGAGGCAGGAAACATAGTCCATCGAGAAATTAAAGGTGGCAGTGAAATGAATCTCTGTAATGCGAATGATGCAACAAGGCAACCGATACTCACACAACCTACGAGAAGAAAGCGTGACTGTCTGAGGCCAGAAGTCCCATTGCTTGACGGTGTGAAGAGTGTGGGTGCAATAAGAAAGCCAGCTACTGGAAAAATAATCCATGGAAAAAGTGGGAAATAACCTGTGGCAAGATAACCGGTAACGAGATCAGAAAGAGTGAGGTCATACTCGAAATATCCATTACTCCAAAAGGCATAGTAGTCACTGAGGACCTGAAGAGGGGGGCTCAATACGGCAACAAGAAGAATTCCAGTGAGCACAACTTCGGTAGGTAGTTTGCGGATCAGATTCAGAATAATGAGTGCAGAACCAATGAATGTAAGGATGTCCCAGTTGAATGTATCCTCGGGCAGCCAGACAAATACATTAAAAGCAAAGCCGATTCCAATAAGAAAAAGACCTCGCCTCACAGTTCGTTTTGAGATGATGTAATCGTCGACGCCACGATCCTTTTGTGCGGCAATCCACGAGCGGTAACTAACACCCGTCAGTAGTGTGAAGAGAGGTGCCGCGAAGCCGACGGGTAGCCACCAGAGTTGCTCACGAGAAACTGGTCCAAGTGGCGAAAAGTCGTAATGAGCGGAAAGATTCTCTACAAAGTGGACAAGTACCATCATTCCGATAGCCACTGTTCGCAGAATATCGATTGATAGAAGACGCACGAGCTTAATTCCCCGCCGATGGGAGCAGGTCAATAAGTAAAAGGAGGATTTCTGCTCCGAGCAGCAGTACTATGACCCAGATAAGAATATATTCTCTATGCGCTAAAGTGAATTCGCTCACACGCTGTCCAGTAGTTTCGTAGAGTCGAATAATCGTATCAAGTTGTTCGTCAGCGAATTCTTCACGATCAGCCAAGCGAGACCGGTCCCGGAGTCTTTCACCTAGCTGGCCTGCCAAGGTTGGTGGGTGTTCTGGTGGAAGATGAATCCGGGGCGAGAGTCGAGCAATCTTCCCGGACAGTGACATCGCTTGTACGTATCGATTCGACAGAGTTGCTTGAGTACTTGTGTTCGACTCGTGGCAGGAGAAACCGCTTGGTAGGTCATCTTCGTAGTGTTCCCATGCTGTGCTGAGAAGCCGTTCGATAGCAGTCATTTCGAATGCTATTTTTGTAAAGTCTAAAACTGCACGTTCTGCCTTTTGGAAGTGACGCGGTGACGTGACCAGCACCATTCGTGTCGACGTCCAAATAACAAGTGTTCCGTAAAGTTCAAGTGTAATTGGATTGTCACTCGAATTCCCCGCTTCGGTCCACGCGATGCATTCATCAAGATGCGTGTCTATATTTTCATCTGTTGAAATTTTTAGAAATTCAACTTTTGTTTCTGAAGACAATGAGTGAAGAAAAATCTCCTCTACATGCCGGTACTGCGATGTGTCTGCAGAAGCATCGAGATCATTTTTCCTAGTCGAATTTTTTATTGAATCATCAGGCGAATTAATGTTCATGGGTATCCTGCGTTTGACCTCCTGCTGCCATCGTTGCGATCCAGCCTGCAGCATAATCAGCAGAATCGAGTACGCCATTTAATGTTGAGTCGAACAGGTAATCACCGACCACGAATAGTCGTGGGCAGTTGTGAGCGTCGGGGCAATGCCGCGTGTCGGTGTTAACCTGGTGAAAGCCACCTGGCTGTGCGCTAACGGCACCGAGCCAACGATGCACTTTTGCCTCTCGAAAAAGCTGTCTCGCCTCCTTGTTATGAGATGGAAGAGACTCAATCGCCGCAGATATGAGTTCTTCATCATTTTGACCAGCCATTTTTTTGGCTGCTGTGCCACCAAGTAACCAGCCAAGAACTCCGTGCTGTGCTCCGGGTGTTCGTGACGACTCGTCATAAAGGCAGCAGCCGTCGAAGGTATCAAGCATGCAGTATGAGTCTTGTAACCATGATTTCCAGAATGGTTTTTCAAAAAGTATTGTGATCCGAAGGTAATCAGCCGGCTGGTCAAAATGTGTAATGTGTTGGTGCATCACCGATTGAAGTTCACTTCCAGCAAATACGATTCCCTTTAGTGGTTCGATAGGAAGAGCAAGAACGACCGCATCAAATTCTTGGCTTGCATGACTTCCACCGTTGTTCCACGAAAGCTGCATCGTATTCTGTTCAGTTTTGCAAACGGCAGTCACTTTCGTACGTAGTCGTATATTCGCAGAAAGACGTGAAGCGATGGCATTTACGAGAAGATCATTCCCTCCAGTAATGCAGTACAGCTTCATGTAAGCGGGATCATTCATAAGATAGTTGTCGAGTCCGTATCGATGGCTTGTCTGGTGCGGCTCTGCTGCAAGATCACTATGAATGTGTTGTTTGAGGTAATTCTTTGTTTCAACTGGTAACTGATTGAGTGTTCTACTGAATCGATCTTCTGATGGTGTGGCGGTACATGATTCAAGGCGAGTGGTTGATGTTCCATCGTAAAACTGTCGAGGTGAGACTTCTGATTTTGCACGATTATCAAATCGAATCAGTTCACGGAAAGCAGTGTCACCGAGATTGTCGTAGGTGTCTTCCAGTGTGCCTATGACTTTCTTCTCTTGTACCATTGAAGTTCCGCCCATTGGCTGGATCGGAAGGCCGAAGTGCTCAACGAGTTCTCGGAGGGGGTCTTCGTCAATCAACGAGTAATCATAAAACTCTGCTGCGCCAGCTTCGTATTGAAAGTCCTTGGTAGAAAAGTGCTCAGTCAGCAATTTTCCTCCAAGGCGATCACTGGCTTCAAAGATAGAAATAGTTGGTGGCGTAGAACATAGTTGTTCAAGACGGTAAGCAGTAAAGAGTCCCCCTGGACCTCCACCAATAATCCCAATATTTAAGCTGTGTTTGCTCATCTTGGTTTTGAACGTGGAGTCACCATAAAAGTTTCGTCTCTTATTCAGTGAATGCATTTGCAATAAGTAGTGAATCAGTCCGAATAATCGGGTGAACGGTCTTCAATGAACTACCGAGAGGCATCATGTGTCCGAATCAACTACATTTTTATTCAAATAAAATATTCGTTTTCAAGTCTTGCAGAACAGCACCAAAAGCAGGCTAACTAGATGCTGAGGTATAGGGGATGCTGAGATATAGGGGATTTTCTCAGCTGGTTGCAAGTATAAGTGCAGCATGACATGCGGCCTTGTAAGCCGTTAGGTCAAGCCATTCGTTTGTGGTATGTATGGCATGTTGTCCACATCCAAGAGTAACTGTGGGTATCCCATTTGCTGCCATCCAATTTGCATCAAGCCCACCATTGGAAACATCGTAATATGGCTTATACCCAATAGACTCAAGAGCTTTGCGGGCGGTGACAACAGACAAGTCTGTTTGTGGAATTCGAAACGCCTCGTAATCTAATCGTTTTGTTATTGAAATAGTACCTCTGCGACCGGTTGACGATCGTACGCTTTGAGCAGCCTTATCGAATGCTTTCTCAATAGCGCGAACAATTTTATTTCGAAAACCTGGGTCATGTCCTCTTGCCTCTGCTCGAATGGTTGCACGTTCAGCAACAACATTTGTGGCAGCGCCGCTATTGATAACCCCAATGTTACTGGTGCCTCTTTTTGAGCCCTTCTGAACTAAACCGTGCCATCCCTCCTGATGGAGGGACGCGATCGCGAGTGAGGCAACGGCAATTGCTGAGACACCTTGTTCCGGTGCAACGCCGGCATGACTGGGGATCCCCTCGATTGTAATATCGAGGCGTTCGCCACCCGTCGCACCAATGGTTAACTTGTCGACATCGCCGCCGTCAAAATTAAAGGCTAATTTAGGTTTTCCGAGGTCGCTTGCTTTGACTGTACGAGCACCCCATAGGCCCACCTCTTCTTGGATGGCAAAGAAAAATGTGAGCGGTGGATGATCAATTTTTTGTCGTAAAATTTCAAGAGCTGTGGTAAGCACGACACCGCATCCAGACCGATCATCTGCACCAAGGCCTGTCATTGGATTTCCACTTTTTACGATATTTCCTTTGACAACTGGCCTTGTCCCTTCACAAACTGGAACAGTATCCATGTGTGCCATAAGAAGTCGACGAGGACCTCGCCGAGTGCCTGGTAACTTCACGATTAAGTTGCCACAGTTGCCTTGAAGTGGTGTTTTTTTGTGTGCCTGGTCGAATGAAATCAGGCTTTTAGGGCAGCCAGCATCGATTAGTTTTTTACAAATGAGTTCAGCAATCTGCTTTTCTTGACCCGAAATGCCAGGGATTTTGAGAAGATCAAGAACAGTTTTTTGTGCTTTTGTGATATCAATCTTGGGTATGTTTGGTGAAGCTTGTGCACGACATTTGGATGAACTTTTTAAATTTTTTTGTGCCGTGATTTTTTTTTGATTTGCTAAACGAGACGGTTTCTTTTTAGTTGATGTGGAGTAAGGCATGAAAGTTTTTCTTGCGGGAATTATGCAGGGTTCATACGTATCATCGTGTGTACACAATCAATCATATCGTGAATCGTTACATAACATTGTACATAGACATTGGCCAAAGGCAGAGGTGTACGATCCTTTCGCGAATCACACGGATTCGGTGGGTTATAGCAGCAGCCGTGCACGAGATGTTTTTTGCGGGCATATAGACATGTGTCAGCAATTTGACGTTTTAATTGCATATGTCCCGGAGGCTTCAATGGGAACCGCAATTGAAATGTGGGAGGCACATAAACATGCACGGTTTATCATCACGATTACTCCACTTCTCCAGAATTGGGTTGTTCAGATTACCAGTAATGTGATCTACAAAAGCATACCCCTATTTGTCGAAGCGCTGCAGTCCGGTGACATTGATACTTTGTTGAATCGTTCGGCGACCACTTCGTAAGTGACAGGCAGAACAGAACACAATCAGCTTTTATGAAGTATGGGGATTAGTCAATGAAATTATGAAAGAACGAACGATATTACAAAAAGAGCACAGGCTGAAAGTCCTGCTGCTGCCCAATCGTCTGCCATAACACCAAGACCTTGGGGCAGATTTTCAAGTTGCCGGCAGGGAGGTGGCTTCGTGATATCAAAGAGACGAAAAAGAAGAAAAGCAATTAATATTACAGGCCAGGTTCGTTGCTCAGGGGAGACAACGAGCAGAACAAGGGGCATGGCTAAAAATTCATCGATAACTATTGATGATGGATCTTTTTGGCCCCCAAGTTGACGCGTAGCAATCGTGCAAAGAGGAATGCCTATACAGCACACAGTTACCAACAATGACACTTCAAGGACGAGGGGTAGACGGGCATATGACAGTGCCACGATGACGGGTATCGCAGCTGCAGACCCCCACGTTCCGGGTGCAGGACGGATGCGCCCAATCCAAAAACAGGTTGCCAGGAGCACGGCGGGGTGGCTCCATGCCGGCGGCTTTCTGGTATCTGGCAGTTTATGATTCACTAGGCTGTTCCTGTTAGCAGAGAAATAAAAAGGTATCATATAAGCAGGTTTATTTTGAATGCATAAAATTAAGGTTTAGACGTTGGAGGTTTCTTGTGTCTACTTCGCCAAACTCGAACTCCCAACCATCTGATGAGGCCTCGATTGGCACACTCAGCCTTGTCGAGTATCCACATCCGGCGCTCTTCAGAAAGGCAAAACCACTTCTCCGTATTGATGACGGTGTTCGTGATGCCGTCGAACAAATGTTTGAAATTATGTATGACGCACAAGGAGTCGGTCTGGCAGCGAATCAAGTAGCTTTGCCGTACCGAATGTTTGTTGTGAATCCCACGGGCGACCCAGATTCTGGCGAGGAAATGGCCTTTTTGAATCCGACACTGAGTAGACCTCGGGGGACGGCAATTCAGGAGGAAGGGTGCCTCAGTCTTCCCGGATTACGAGCTGACGTTCGACGGCCACAACGCGTGATTATTGAGGCTTGGGATCTGGACGGTCAGCCGATACGCATTGATCTGGATGGCTTCCTGGCTCGTGTTGTACAGCATGAATTTGATCACCTCGAAGGGCGGCTGTTTACGGACAGGCTTCCTGATGCAGCAAGTCTTGAAGTGAAGCGAGACCTCGAATTATTCAAAGATATCTATCACAGTAAACAATCTCGTGGTGAATTGTCACCTGAAGATGAAATCATTTCGGAACTGGATCAACTCGAGGCACAGCGTTGCAAGCCATGAGTGCTACAGATTTACAGAACGGCTTATCCGTTGTGGTCATGGGAACGGGCGGTTTTATTCTCCCGTCTTTTGAGGCGATTTTGTCTTCGAAGCACCACATAGTTGCGGTTGTCACCAGACCTACTCGCGCTGCTGGTAAAAGACGTTCGCCGGTGAATCCCATGCGGGAAACTGCAGAGAAAGTAGGCTTTGCTCTGCTGGATCCACCGGATGTCAATGCTGTCGGTGTCCAGGATCAACTGAGAGCCTTTGGGGCGGATATCATGTTGGTCTGTGACTACGGTCAGATTCTTTCAAGTGATACGCTTCGTGCGACGCGATTGGGAGGCGTGAATTTGCATGGCTCTCTCCTGCCAAGACATCGTGGGGCTGCCCCTGTGCAGTGGGCAATTCTATCTGGTGATACACAAACAGGTGTAAGCGTCATTCATATGACACCGAAGTTGGATGCTGGGAATATTCTTGCCAGTCGTTCGACGATGATTGGAGAGAAAGAAACGTCTGCTGAGCTAGAGGCGCGTTTGGCTATTCTTGGAGTCGAGGCGGTCTTGGAATCTCTCGATAATCTTCAGGGAGCCGGCGGTTCTCTGGAGAATAATATACATGCAACAGTAGGGCAGGCTCAGGATGAAAGCAAAGCAACGAAAGCTCCAAGGATTGCAAAGCACGATGGATTTGTTCATTGGGAAATGACAGCCATAGATATTGATCGTCGGCGGAGAGCATTTGTCCCATGGCCACGCTTAACAGCATTTGTTCCACACATGAATGGCATTCGTCGGCTCGTGTGTTTGGAAACCGAGGTTGTTGAAGGTCAATCAATTGATGCGAATATGCCACCAGGGATGATTGCTGAGATAAACGCCGATAGCTTTATTGTCGCGTGTGGTGGTGGGAGTCGATTAGCAATACGGCAAGTAATACCTGAAGGTCGGCGAGTAATGTCAGCAGCAGATTTTCTACGTGGAAGTTCCGTACGTGTAGGCTCGCAACTGCCTGTTTCGGTCGACAATGGAGACACCCCCTAGTTCTTAGGATAAGATCAACGGCATGGCTGCAACGAAACGACTATTTATTGAGACCGTCGGCTGTCAAATGAATGTTCTCGACAGTGAACTTGTCGTCGCTGCGTTACGTCGACAAGGGTGGGATATGACGGCTACCATGTCTGATGCAGATGCAGTATTTTTTAATACATGCAGCGTTCGTCAACATGCAGAGGATAAAATTTATTCCGCACTCGGTCGGGTTCGTAAGCAGAAAGAAAAACTCCCAGGATTAATTGTCGGTGTTCTTGGTTGCATGGCTCAAAAAGATCAGGAAATGATTCGTGCACGAGCTCCGTGGGTTGATCTTGTTGTTGGTCCTGGCCAGCTGCATAGAGTCCCTTCACTCATTGATCTGATTCAGGCAGGGAGCGGCCCACAGATTGAGGTCAGCCTTGACCGTAAAGCAGGTAGTCGTTTGGAGGTCGTAGATAGTTTTGAGAGCTACGATCCTGATCGAGACTCTACGATGCGACCAACTCCGTTCCAGGCATTCGTTCGTACGCAAACAGGTTGTGACAAGTTTTGTGCTTTTTGTGTTGTGCCAAGGGTGCGAGGGCCAGAGCAGGCGAGGCCCCCACAGGCCATTATTGCTGAAGCTGAAAAATTAGTTGCAGAGGGGTGTAAAGAAATAACACTCATTGGACAGACCGTGAATAGCTACAAATGGTCGGATGGAGGCAAGACATCTCGCCTATCCGACTTGTTGCTAGAACTAAACAAGATCGATGGGCTTGAACGGATCAAGTTTCTGACGAGTTACCCGCGTGACATGACGGATGATCTCATTCACGCTGTTCGTGATCTCCCAAAAGTTTCGCACTATCTCCACGTGCCAGCCCAGCACGGTTCAGATGATGTTTTGAAACGAATGAAGCGGGGGTATACCATTGGCCAATACATGGAAATGCTTGATCGATTAAGAGTCGCAATTCCTCACGCCGCTTTGTCAAGTGACTTTATCGTGGGTTTTTGCGGCGAAACAGACGAAGAGTTTGCCTTAAGCCTTGAGCTCATGAAGACAGTGAAGTTCAAAAATAGTTTTATTTTCAAGTACAGTCCAAGGCCGGGTACAAAAGCATTCGACACGCAATTAGACGATGTGCCGGAGAGCGTCAAGAAGGAAAGAAACCGTCTTCTTCAGGAAGCACAGTCAGTGGCGAGTTTGGAGGGGAATCGACGATTCGTTGGGTCACGCCAGCAAGTGCTCGTTGAAGGACTCTCAACCCGTGAGGAGAGGCGGGCAGTCAATCCTGGTCCGGACGGTTTTGCGCAACTCACAGGCAGAACGATGTGTGATCGTATTGTGGTCTTCGATGCACCACTTCGTCTTATTGGCAGAATGGTAGATATTGATATCACATCGGCAGGTTCATGGAGTCTTGCCGGAGAAGTTGCCGATGGTTTAGCGGATGCTGTACCTCTCGATTATTTAGAAAAACAAAACCCTGCGGTGCATCAGATTAAAGTTCCTGTACCATCGGTCAGTAGAGCTGTTCAAAGATAATTACGGCCTCTGTAATTCGGGATATTTTTGCGTGAATTGGCCAGGATATCATGCAAGTACCAGATCGAATGAAACCTAGAAACGTCAGACACCTTCTCGAAGACCAATCTGTTTTTGATTCCTGGGCATGTAGTACAGGGATTCATGACAGCGAGCATGTGCAGCAGATTTTTCGGGAATTAGTAGAGCAAGGTGTGAGTTTTCATGCACTTGGAAATTTCATCAAGGTTCTTGAACAACTTCTACCGCTCTTTGGTGATATTGATCGACTGCTTGTAACATTGGGTCGATTCCTTAAAGCCGTCCCTAGTTCACCTGCTGCAGTGGCATCATTTGAAAAAGACCCAGAGTCTTTGGAACAACTTCTTGCGATTCTTGCGACGAGTCCATTTCTCGGTGAGATTGTCATTTCTGAGCCCAATGTTTGGGAAGATATTCGAAAAGGTGGTGGTAGGCCAGAAAAACGAGAGTCTCTTCGCGATGTTGTGAGGTCTGAGGTTGGTGATTCATTAGATTCCTCTTTAGTAATGCAAAAATTGCGTCGTTTTAAACGTCGAGAGATTCTTCGTGTTGCTTACGGTGATATCGTCAAAAAGCAACGACTTGAAATCGTGGTTGATCAAATTTCAGCAATTGCTGAGTGTGTAATTGATGAAGCCCTACGTGTGGTATGTCTGCAGCAGCAACAGCGTCGTGGAACTCCACTTACACATGATGGTCGCCCTGCAACAATTGCAGTGCTAGCTCTTGGGAAACTCGGAGGGAATGAGCTTAACTATTCGAGTGACGTTGATCTTATCTTTTGTTATTCCGAAGATGGTGAGGTCACGGGGTCAAAAACATTTACAACCGGGGAGTTTTTTGAACGAATAGTTCAGGAAGTTACCCGGATGCTCAATGACCAAACTGAATTAGGGGCAGCATACCGAGTGGACTTACGTCTGAGGCCATATGGTGGACAAGGTCCTCTTGTCCTGCCACGTGCGGCACTTCAAAGATACTATGACAGGCAGGGGAGAACATGGGAGCGGCAGGCTTGGGTGAAAGCTCGGTGTATTGCTGGTGATAGGCCCTTAGGCGAGAAGTTGCTCGCCGAACTTCAACCCTGGATTTATAGTCGGTGGCTACCACGGACGGAAATTAGCGGAATACGGGCTCTCAAGCGGCAGATAGAACAGAGATCCATTCGTGAGGGAATTGATTCTGCGGATCTAAAAACAGGCCGTGGTGGAATTCGTGACATCGAGTTTACGATTCAATTTCTTCAATTACTCAATGGAGGTGATGAGCCAGAAGTACGGGTCGGTAATACGATTGAGGCTATTCAACGCTTAGCAGCCAATGGCAGCCTTAATGATCAGGAAAGAGAAATACTCGAGCGAAACTATCGGCTTCTCAGAACAGTAGAGCATCGACTCCAAATTCTTTATGACAGGCAGACGCATCGGTTGCCTGAAAATGATAATGATTTTGCTCGTCTTGCGAGTCGTCTTAGGTATGGAAGTCATCCCAATGCAAAAAATGTACTTCGTCGAGATATTGAAGAAGCAACCCGACTGAATAGGAGAATTCTTGACCATCTGCTTCACGATGCTTTCCCCGGAGAGTCAACCCCAACAGCAGAAGTTGATCTTATTCTTGATCCGAAGCCGCCGAAAGAACTGATTGAAAGCGTATTAAGCCTTCGTGGATTCCGTAATATTTCTCAGGCATATCGAATGGTAACGGCTTTGAGTGAAGAGTCATCGCATTTTCTATCAAGTCGCCGATGTCGACATTTTTTTGCAGCGATCGTGACAAGGTTACTTGATGCTATCAGCGCAACACCAGACCCAGATGCAACACTGACTACGCTTGTTTCAGTAAGTGATTCACTTGGTGGCAAAGGAATGCTCTGGGAACTTTTGAGTGAGTCACCGGGGGCTCTCGATCTCACGATACGTTTTTGTTCTGCTGCGCCTTTTCTTGCCGAACTTCTTATAAAAAACCCAGGAATGATTGATGAATTGCAGGACAGTCTCCTCGGTGATGTAATACCGGCAATCGAAAATTTAGAGGAAGAATTGTGGAATCTTTGTGGTGGGCATACTGCAGATGTTCTACCGAGCCTGATCGCATTTAAGGTTTCAAAGCAGTTGCGTATTGGTATCAATGATCTGTTGGAGCAGCAATCACCACATGTGATTGCTGCGTCACTGTCAGATCTCGCTGAATCCCTTATCAAATTTGTTGTCCATAGGCAGGGTCAGCGTATTCCTCAGGCAATGCATTCAATTTCGAAGAAGAGCAAACCTGTTGATGCTAGTGGTTTTGTAGTACTAGCAATGGGCAAGTTTGGTGGTCGTGAAATGAATTACGCCAGCGACATTGATATTATTTTTCTCTACGACGAAGAGGTTGCACAAACTTGTCTGGGTGAATGTTCCGAGTCTGAGCTAGGGATTTTGTTTGGTGAAGTTTCACATCAAGTGTTACAAATTTTTAATCGCTTCACTCCCCAGGGACGTCTCTATGAAGTTGATTCGAGACTTCGTCCGGGTGGACGAAGTGGGCCGATTGTAAGTTCCCTGGAGGCTTTTAGTCGATATTTTGCCCCAGATGGGCCAGCAGTTGTTTGGGAGCGTCAGTCGCTTGTAAAGGCTCGTGTTGTGGCTGGTGGGAAACCTTCCGCTGAGCGGGTGAAGTCTCTCGTTAACAGTGCAGTTTATGAACAAAGTTGGAAGCAGGGCGATATACGAGAAATTTATTTGATGAGGTTGCGGATGGAGGAGACCGCAGCAAAAAACAATTTGAAGCGTGGGCCTGGCGGAGTCGTTGACATAGAATTTATTGTTCAGATGCTTCAGCTCTTGCACGGTAAGAAATATAAGAATCTACAGACGCCGAGCACACTGTTTGCTCTCGAGGTTCTGGCTGATGTCGGTCTCATGGGAGATGATACTGCGACATCGTTACGTAATGCATACGGATTATTACGAAAAATTGAGGGCAGATTGAGGCTTCTTGATGTACGTCTGGGGCATACCTTTCCTGAAGGGTATCGTGAACGTAACCAGTTGGCGAATTTACTAAATCGTCAGGATGGTCAGGCACTTGCCGATGAGGTCTTACAGACAACACGTATGGTGCGTCGTGTCTTTAATGACATCTTCAGTCAAGCAGAGTCTCAACTAGCTGGCGATAAGACAAACTAGTGGTTTGTGAGAAGCTCGATTGCAATGAAGCCAGCAAATACCAGAACACCAAAGATTATGGTTATCACCTCGAGGTATTTGTCGAGAATATCTCTTGCTTGTTTTCCAAATAGTCTCATGACCGTAGCAACTAAAAAGAAGCGTGCTCCTCGTCCAATTGATGAGGCAAGTATGAGAGTTGGAAGTGGTACTGAGCATACACCAGCTGCTATTGTGAATATTTTGAACGGTATTGGTGTGAATGCAGACAGTATCAACCAGAGGAAGGCATTTTGCTGATAAAGAGTCTCTACGTATTCAAACTTTTTTTCGGTAAATCCAGGGATGTTGTTATAAAAAAATGTATCAACGAATTGCCATAACCCCCAGCCAATTGCCCAGCCCAGGATGGCCCCTAGAACGCTTGCAATCACTGAGATAGTCGCAAAACGATAGCTCTTGCGCGGCTCACCAACGGAAAGAGCAATTTGAAGAACATCTGGTGGTATCGGAAAAAAAGAACTTTCCGCAAACGATATCCCAGCCAAGGCCATCATGCCGTGTGGCGAATCAGCCCATGAAAGCACCCAGTTATAGAGACGTCTGAGCAGACCTCGAGGCTTTGTGGGGGCATTCTCAGGCTTCTGTGGATTGAGAGTTTCTTCAGGCAGTGGTGGTGTGGTCATGCTTTCTTCCTCGAGTCAGAAAAGCATAGCAGTTCAGCGCCTAAGGAGTCAGGCCGTTTCTTGTTGAGTTGAAAGCCATGAGCACAGTATTTCATGAGCTGGCGTCACAATCAGATAGACAAGAAGTGAAAGAAGAGCCAAGTCGCGTAAGTCCAGCCCATCTGAGAGGCTCCACCAAGTAAAGCCCAGTAGTATCCACGTCGGGACAAGTAAGGGCAGAGCTGCTTTATGCACTACAAAGACCTGCTGCAGTGGATGGGTTGCTAATGAGGGCGATAAAAAGTTGTTCGCAAGTGCTGGCATTTGTTTCCAGCTGTGAAAAACAAGGAAGTAGATTCCGATACCAAAAAGCGGAGAGGCCACAAATTCGAGGATGCCAATGAGACTATATTGAAAAAAGTCATTCATTGAACGTCGAATCTGTTTTTTCTCTGCAGGTTTTCTGTACGGGAAAGGTTGAAAGAAAATTATGAGCCAAGCACATGCTGCAAAAGACAGGAGCACTGACCCTGTAATTGCGACCTGGTTTGCTGCAAATAATTGACTGTCAAGCATAGGCAATCCGAATACGGCACGGGCAGGATTAGTCAGAGTGATGAGTTCTGTCGAAACTGATGCTGTTGCATTTGGCCAGGTTGCAAGTGGCATGCCAAGAACAACGCCACCTTTAGCACAGCTTGCTACGAGGCGGTCATAGAGACCAATAGATACGTTACCGCCTGATGTTTCTGTATTCCCGAAATGCCAGAGGCTCAGAATGATAAATCCAACAAGGCTCATTCCAGGGGCGACGACGTAGATGATTGATATAACGCCCATACACAAGAGATAGAAGAAAAAAGCCGTTAACGCTTCAGTGCTCTTTTTCTTCGACTGAAGCACAGCAAGGTCTGCTGCACCATGAGGCATGCCTACAAAAAAAAGTGCGATAAGCCACGGTATGACCTCAATACTTTTAGGCGTGACTTGTGCACAGTAGAAAGAGCCAAAGATTGCAGTGCTGATGAGAGCTAGAGGCAACCACGAAAACCACAATGTTTTTTGTGACATCAAGGAAGTAAGCTCACGAAATGTACTTCGAAACAACACCTTCGGTGAAGTTGGTTGATCTGTTGTGAACATTTCAACGTTTCCACGAGACGCAGTCATCAGGGATGGCGGTGATCACCGATCACCGCCATCCCGCGTGACAATGACTAAGCTGTTTGCTTTGTCGAATGACTCAGAGCCTCAATGCCCCAGTAGGCTGCAAGCCCAAAACCAACTTTATTGATTACGTCAGCGACGTTGTAGAAAATTTCACGGACTTCACCATAGCCACTGTATGCCATGAGGAATCCAATTGGATAAATCGCCCAACCAATCAGGATAAATAGTCGCATCGTATCAAGTGATTTAGCAATCGGTGCTGGTGCTGCCTTGATAGCAGAGCCGAGACCTGTGTAGAGAATTGCCACAATCAACAATTCAAGCACACATGCTACGATAAAGAATCCCCACCACTCATTTGATCCAATTGGTGAAGTTTCTGCGATAAAAGCACAAACAATCATGCCAATATCAAGGGTTACGAGTTGAACAAAAAACTTTGTCCCTTTTTCTCCCATTCGAAGCAGTAGTGGAAACTTGATGAGCATCAACGGGGTTGTGAAGAGCCAGTCAATGTATCGAAGTGCAGTTGGGAATTGTCCACCTGACTCCTGATAGACATGTGTCATCTTAAAATAGTGAAAACAAGCAATGCCACACACTAGCCCTGCGCAGACCATTGTGCTTCTGTAAGCCGAATCAACATTGTTCCGCATAAGTAGGAAATATGCTGCCCCTGCACCCATCGCAACGGTGCCTGCGAAAAACAGGTAAAGAGTGACCGACTGTAACGGTGTATTTTGGGTCCAGTCAGAAGAAAGTGCTGCCAACGTTCCGACAGCATCAGCCAATAGAGGAAACATCTAAAACTCCTTGTAGATTGCGTTTGAGAAACATGCTGAACACTAGCAATGCTCCCCTAAGTTAAGGTTTAAATCCTACCGATTTTCACCATAACTTACATATAAAAAATGATAGCGTGTGAAAAATTTCGGACACCCCGGCTGATTGACCTGTTCCCGCCCTTGTTGGTTGGCTTATTTGCCTTGTTTTTTGAGGCTCAAAGCCTGCTTTGAGAGATTGAGACCAACGTTGTCAGACCAGGCACAAAGGAGCTTACGAAAGACGGGGCCGGGGGGCTTCTGGCCGATGATCTCCCCGTCGATTCGGGTAACAGCAAAGAGGCACCAGGGCGTACTGGTCAAGAAAACCTCGTCGGCTGATAGTAAATTTTCTCGAGTCAGGGAATTTGTTTCCCATTGAAATCCAGCATCTTCGGAAAGGTTTTTTAAGTACCCCATGCTGATGCCAGGAAGAGCGTCTTCTTTTGGAGGAGTGACAATAGTCCGTCCGTGCAAAGCCGCGATATTAGCAGTAGATGTTTCACTAATGCGTCCATCTGCATGAGCCAAAAGAGGGCGTGATCCTTTTTCGTAAGCAGACGCTTCTTGCTCTGCAAGAAAGTAGTGTAATCGACTGCGTACCTTGGCAGTCATTGACCAACAGTCTTTCGGAACTTGGCGAACGGTAACACAACGAAGACTTGTGCCAGATTCGTAAGCATCTGCCCATAAGTTGAAAGCGAGTGGAAATGTGTGGATAGTTGTCGATGGCTTACCGGGCAGACCACTATTCTGCGACGCCATGAGGCCAGGTGTTATAAAGATAATAACACCAAGGTCATTGTCAGATGCCTTTCCACCCTTGGTAAGTACCTCATGATTATGTGTAGCAACATGATCGGCTGCTGAAAATATCGCCTTTATTGTTTCGTATGGGGCTATGCCTACGTCACGAAGTGAGTTTGATAATCTGTCAGCGTGGGCATCGGCACAGAAAATTTTTCCTTGAATTGTTCGTAGCTGTTCAGTGACCGTAGCTCCGAGTACAAAGCCGGCATCGCTTGGTGAAATAGACAGTTGATGGCGAGGTAGAAAATTACCGTCCTGCCATGCAATGTCAGAAGAGCTTACCTGCCGATTCATGAGTTACTCAACAGCCAGCAATGTATTTGATGTGTGAAGGTTTCAGTGCCGAACAGAAATCTTCGTTCGTGAGCAAGTTGAAGTGGAGGATAGGGGACTCGAACCCCTGACCTTCTGGCTGCCAGCCAGACGCTCTCCCAACTGAGCTAATCCCCCTCGCAAGGTGTTCGCTCACAAAATGTTGCTCAAAAACGAGCAGGTTCAGACTTCTGAACGAGTCAAACCTATCTCCCATTTCTATCAGTGTCAACGTTATATCGAGAGTCCGGGGTGAAAGTATTCTGTGAAAAATGTGTCCTGCTCTGGTGTGAAGGGAGTCAGTGAATCAGACTGAATAAGTCGATCCTTTATCCTATCGCTTCAAAGCCGGACGTACCTCATGTTTTCAGGGCAAGCCAAACCTTCTGGAAGTAATTGTTGGGGAGAAGTGTCGCGATCTTTAGCCACTCTTGTTTTAGTTGTCTATTTAACGGGTCTTGGTCTTTCTGTTGCGTGCAACAGCGGAAGCGGTTCCTCTTTATTACTTGGTGTAGTGAAGGAAAGACTGTTTTCATTTTGGAATATTCCGCCATGGCTTGATCTTGGGTTTGATTATTTTTTTACGTATGGACAGCAAGCGGATGCGACACACCGTCTTGAATTACGTGCCTATGGTGACACTGAATGGATGACAGTGTCTCGACCAAGTGTTCGTGGTGGCGAATCAATTCGTTGGCAGCGATTGCTTCGTTCAGTGATTGCTAGTGAAGAAGATCTCACGAGAGAGGGGCTTCTGCCGGCGGGGTTTTCAGAGGCAGCTTTTGCAGCTTGTGAAAGTAATGATATCGATCTACGAATTCTTGTTTTGCCTCGTCCCGAAAGACAGTCTCCGATAAATGCCCCAGCACCTATCGTGCTCTATCAGGCTCGAATTCGTAAAGTCGCTGGCGACAGTATTCAACTTATAAAAAGTGAATCGCGTCAAGAAATGGCCCCAGTTGTGCAGCAAGAAGGTGGGGCATGAAAAAAGAATCCGACGCTACATTGGTTGATCAGAGTTTAGGTTTTGCGATAGGCCAAACCTGGGAGAGTTATTGGTTTTTACCCTCGGGTAGTCAATCACTTGCGGTAGTACGGATTATGACGGGCATGCTCGGGTTGCTATTGTGCATGAGCTACGGGAATGATCTTTCTGGCTGGTTTGGTCCTTCTGGTTGGTTGCCTGTTGATTCTGTAACCGCCTGGCGATCACCTTTTGCTTTTTCAATATTTGATGCGAGTGGGACGAACGCCGGTTTAACAAGCACCTTTTTTGTTCTTGTCTCTCTGTTTATTCTACTCACTATCGGTTTTGTGACTCCTGTTACATCGCTTCTCACTGCTCTTGGTTGGGCGTCACTTCTTCATCGAGGTCCAATGTTAGCTGGGCCTGCTGATGATTGCATGGCTGTGCTTCTCTGGTGTCTGGTCGTTGGCACTTCAGGAGAACACCTTTCTGTTGATGCGATGCTGCACAAGAAACTTGGTTGGCAGCCACCTCGATCTCGGGTGCGTTCTCGTATTGCTTCAGGACTGTTACAAATTCATGCAGTCGTTATCTCTGGGGCGGCTCTCCTTTCTCAGCTCAAAGGTGATGTCTGGTGGAACGGCACTGCCATATGGTGGATAGCGACACGGAAGCCAGGCAGGCTGTTTGATGTAACTGATGTTCTTCTTCAATCTGAATATGTATGCAATGTGCTGACGCATGGCATTATTCTGTGGGAGGTATTGGTAGTCGGTGGGATTTGGTTTGCATCGACACAGAAAGTCATCGCTCGAGCAGGCCTCGTGATCTGGCCAATTGTGGGAATATTGACGGCCTGCCCATTGTGGGGCATGGTGATGGCTGTTATGACGATTCCGCTGGCACAATTTTTTGAAGCGGAACACCGCATTCACAGTCAGACTTCTGAAAAGAACTGAACTACTGTATTCCTAGTATGTCTTTAAACTGGCTGTCGTCCAGAATTGTAATACCAAGATTTTCAGCCTTCGTAAGTTTGCTGCCTGCTTCATCACCTGCAACAACGTAGTCTGTTTTTTTTGAGACACTCGAAGAAGAACGTCCACCGGCCTTTTGAATAGCTGCCTCGGCTTCCTGTCTCGTGAAGCTTTCGAGTACCCCTGTTACGACAAGAGTCTTTCCTGTGAGCGGACCATCACCCACAGCACTTGATTGAAAAGCTTCCATGGCTACACCGGCCGATACAAGTCCGCCAATTACATATCTGCCGTAATCGCTTGTAAACCAATCGTGCACACTTTCTGCAATGATGTCCCCAATTTCATGAATAGCTGCAAGTTCTTCGACACTTGCCTTGCATAACTCATCGACTGAAGGAAACTGCTCTGTAAGTAGAGTTGCAACACGTGGCCCAACATGACGAATGCCAAGAGCATTGATTACTTTAACTAGGCCACGATCACGGCTTTTGGCAATTTCAAGAACTAATTTGTCAGCTGATTTTGTCCCCATTCGATCGAGTGTTTGTAGCTGGGAAGAATTTAGCGAGTAGAGATCGGCGTAATCTTGCACCATTTTGGTTTCAACAAGTTGTTCAACAAGTTTGTCACCGAGTCCACTGATATCCATGGCATTTCGAGATGCAAAGAACTTAATTCGTTCACGTTGTTGAGCTGGGCATTGGTTATTGGGGCATCGTATGTAGACGCCATCTTCTTCTCGGTGCAATTTCGTTTCACACTCGGGGCACGTTTCTGGAAAATGCCAAATAATCAGATCTTTTTTTCGAAGATGCTTTTCAACACGTACAACATGAGGAATGACTTTTCCTGCCTTTTCGACCACGAGCACATCACCAACACGAATATCTTTTCGTACGATCTCATCTGCATTGTGAAGGCTCGCGCGACTGACTGTTGTGCCGGCTAATTGAACTGGGGCAAGATCTGCAACTGGGGTTATGGTGCCACCGCGGCCAACCTGAACGCGTATGTCCAAGAGCTGAGTTGTTGCCTCAAACTTTTCGAATTTCCATGCGATTGCCCACCGGGGACTTTTTGCCGTACTGCCCAATATTTTTTGTTGTGAGAATCGATCCACCTTGATAACAAATCCATCAACCTCAAAGTCGAGTTGATGAAGTTCTTCGATGAGTGAAGTGCCTGCGTCAATGAGTCTGTCAAGAGATTCAAATCGTTGCGTCCTTGGTGCAACAGGTAAGCCAGCATTTTTTGCCCATGTGTAGAACTCAAATTGAGAATTAAGGTTGAGCGATTCGACATTGCCGGCGCCGTGGCAGAAAAAACGTAATGGTCGAGAACCGCATTCTCTTGAATCAAGCAAACGAATGCTTCCGGCAGTTACATTGCGGGTATTTGCAAAAGGGGCTGAGCCTTGTGAAGCCTGCAATTCATTCAATGTCACCAAGGCTGAATTCGTCATAAAAACCTCTCCCCGCACCTCAACTTCCGGTGGTGGTTTTTCTAATCCAAGACGTAGTGGTATTGCACCAATGGTCCTTATGTTGTGCGTGATGTCGTCTCCAACAGTACCATTGCCTCGCGTTGCACCAAGATTGAGACGACCAGCGTTATATGTGAGTGATGCGGCAACGCCATCTATTTTGAGTTCAAGGATCCAATGAACAGGCTCGTTGTCTCCGGCTTCTCGGAGATATTTTACAGTTCGTTCTCCCCATGCTGCTAGATCTTGTGTGCTGTACGTATTGTCAATCGACAACATCGGTATGCGATGTCGGACAGAAGTAAGTAATTCAACTGCTTCACCACCGACTCGCTGTGTAGGACTGTCAGGTGATATAAGATCCGGGTTATCAGCCTCAAGATTTTTGAGTTCCGAGATGAGACGGTCATATTCGACGTCAGAGATTTCGGGGCACGCTTCACTGTAATAGAGGCGGTCATGACGCCGGATTTTTTCACAGAGATTCGCAATATGCTTGGCGACCTGACTCACAATTATTTCGTTTCCAACGATGAATCAGGCTTATATGTATCACTCGACAATTTTTCCTGCTTAGCAGGTTTTTGATTTTTTTGGCCATTTATGTGATCGACGGCCACGGCACCAACTGTCGAAATTGCCAGAATGATTAATTGTCCCGTAAGAAGGTTCGTTCCATGACGGTCCATTAATTCTTCAAGAGGGTGTGACTTTTGTTCCAAAGTTTCCGTAGGTCGAACACCCCGGAGAACAGACAGGCAATAGCTAGCTGCTGTAATCGTGAAGGTAAATCCAATAATTCCCAACACAATATAGAACGGATTTCTTGTTGGACGCGACATATCCTTAGTATAGCTGCTCATTCAAATCGATCAGGCAGCGTTTGTCCGACGAAGTCCGGATTCAACTGCCGCAAGTACCTGTTCCACTGTTATTGCGGCCATTGACTTCGTATCTGTTTTTCGGTCTTTCCAGTGCGGCCGGACGGCGAGAGGTGGTTCAATGACTATATGTCTATTCCCATAGGGTCCGTTTCTTGCGGCCGGAACAGGACCAAATAGCCCGACGCAAGGTGTGCCTACAGCAGCTGCGAGGTGAAGCGGACCAGTATCTCCGGAAATAAACAGCCGGGCTTTTCGGCAGAGTTCACCAAGGTCTTGCAGAGTTGTAGCGGGTGCTAGGGTTGTGCCTCGTCCTGCTTTTTCAACAATGTCTTTGGCGATCTTCTGTTCAGACGATCCTCCCCAGACAACTAATGATTCCACTCTGTGTTTCTGCCACAAAGCTTTTGCGAAAGTTGCAAATCGATCTGGTGGCCATCGCTTTGATGTCCAGCCTGCACCGGGATTAATGATGATGGGTGGAGCTTGGGATTGAAGTTGACTGAGCCATTTTCCAATACGTTGTTGGCTTACGGGCCAAGTTGGCATGTCAAATCCATAGGCGGTTTTTCTAACTCCAAGGGGATGGAGAAGATCTAGGTTTCTGTCTACCACGTGTACTGAATCAGAGACAATTGAGTCGGTGTATGCAATCCATGCACCCTCACGTGATTCTGGTTTCGCATGACCAATCCGTAATCGGCTACCTGTAAGAAAAGTCGCAACGCTACTTTTCAAAAGACCTTGTAAATCAATCACTACATCAGCTTGAAAACTTTTCAGTTGTTGCCGCAGGTGAAGAACCTGTTGAAACGATTTGAGCCAACCTCTTGGAAGCCGAAATAAATGATCTACGGCACTGTGGCCGGCGAGAACGTCTGCTGAACGTCCCTCGACAACCCAGCTAATAGTGGAATCTGGAAATGATTGCTTAAGTGCAACAGCAGTAGGAATTCCGTGGATCACATCACCGATGGCGGATAGTTTGACAATCACTATTGAGCGCGGTGCATTCATTAAAACCGACGTACAGTCTATCTGGAGATTTTCAGTTGAGAAAGTAATGTGAAAAGCCTAGGTCAAGACTTTTCACCGTACCTCACGTATTCCATAGGCCGAGAGTGTTCACATCAAGTTCTTATGTGACAAGTTCGGTTTCTGTTGAAAAGGTAGAACTTGGGTGGTTTAGTGAACCCTGAGCCCGTTGTGACAGTGCAAAGCACGTGTGTTGTCGGTAACTCTAATCCTTCAACTGATTTGTCGAGGGAATGCTTGTTTGATTTTCAAGACCGGCAAAGTTACAGAGGAGAGACTCCGTAACGGACTGGGGGCAGCTCCATACGAGGTAAAACATGGACTCACGAATGAGATGTTCGGCTGGATGACCTTTGACAAAACCAGCGCCTTTTGATGCAGTGAGAGCAGCCTGAGATGTGCGAGTTACAAGAGTATTGGCTCGTTGTCGTAGAAGATTTCGATCTTGAGTATCAATTCCTTTTTCAGCGAATTGAAAGAGCATGGACTCAATGACAGTAACCTCTTTTCTAAGTTCTGCGAAAATTGGTTTGAGCTGATCTCTTTGCAAAGATTCTTGTTCGAGTATCGCAAGGGCTGCTCGAGTGCTTCCTATGGCCAAGGCAGTTGTCCCAAGCCCTCCGGTTTGAGGCCCAGACTCAGATTTTGATGCAATTTCTGCCGCCGGTGAGACATGTTCTAGTTCAATGCTCGATGTTCGGCTGCCTGTCAGCGCAAGCAGTTCCATTGGTGGTGCAATTTTGACACCAGAACTCTTGGTTTCAAGAATAAAAAAATGTGGAGTTGCTTTTGTCTTGCGAGCGTCCACTGATATTGCTCCTGTAACGAGCGTGTCAACGCTGTCGGCGCCAGTGACCCAAGGACATCGGCCATTTAAAGACCATTTGTTATTTGTATGAGTAGCGACAAGAACGGGACGGTCGAAGTGTCGTTGGCTTGTCGTGAGTTGAGAAATACCAACAGTGGTAAACTGTTGGCCAGTAACAAGCTGTGGAAGAAACCGTGCTCGTGTTTCTGGGCTAGCACGAGATAAGATCCGTACCGCGCTTGCCCATTGCGTGAGGGCTAGTGCGGTCGTCAGGCAATGAGATGCCACAGCGATGAGAAACTCCATGATCTCTTTCTCAGAAGCCTCTGTGCCACCATCATTTTTATTTATCCAGCCCGCAAGGCCACCGTGGGTAGCAATTTTAGAAAGGGCACCGCTCTTCCAAGGGCCTGCCTCCCTGGTGTGAGCACCAATGGTTTTGAGTTCTTGGCAAAGTTCTGCCAATGAGGAACCAATCGGAAATGGCGGAGGGAATGATGTCATTGTGGACTAGTTTATACACGAAATCGTTGCTGTATCGCCGTTTCGTTCTGTCTGGTTGATCTTGCCATGAAGGCTTAAGCAGGTCTGTCATGACACGATATACTATGAATTCTTGACTGGTGCCCCGCCCATCTCCTTCCTTACCTGGAGTTACACCATGAGTCGCATTGATAACACCATGAGTCGTTCAGCTGAAATAAATTCTGTGAGTAGGGCTCAACAAACACTTGCTTTAGACGAACTATCTCCTCAGTCACTCTATGAAAAATGTACAACACTGGCTCAGAATCTTTGGTGGAGTTGGCATCCGGAAGTAACGAATTTATTTCGCGATCTCGATCCTATCCGCTGGAGGCAGTTAGATCACAATCCGATTGCTCTGTTGGCAGAATTTACTCCTGAACGTCTCGAGTCTCGTGCCGCTGAACTTGTGCTATACAGTCGGATTAATCAGGCACATAGACGACTGAAAGAATATCTTGCCGGTGATTCCACCTGGAGCAATGTACACGCGGGTGTGCTTGGGTCGAAGCCTGTTGTGTATTTTTCCGCAGAGTTTGGTATTCATGAATCAGTACCAATTTACTCTGGAGGACTTGGTGTTCTCGCGGGTGATCATGTTAAGAGTGCGAGTGGCCTTGGTATTCCTCTTGTAGCTGTTGGGCTGTTTTACAATCAGGGTTATTTTCGACAACAGCTGGATATTGATGGATATCAGCATGAAGAATACCTGGATTCACGAGTAGATCTCCTACCCATAGAGCCCGCTAAAAACGCACAGGGCGTTCCCATTACGGTCACAGTTGATACACGATCTGGCCCAATACATGCCAAAGTTTGGCGGATGGCGGTCGGTCGTGCGAATCTTTTTCTTCTAGACTGCGACATCGATGGGAATGATCCTGAGGACCGTGAGTTAACGAGTCGACTCTATGGAGGTGATACGAGAACACGCATTCGGCAGGAGATGGTATTGGGTATCGGAGGGGTGAAGGCAATTCGTGCACTTGGGATTGTTCCCGGTGTATATCACCTTAACGAAGGTCACTCTGCATTCGCAACACTCGAAGCGGTACGTGGCCGGATGGAACGAGACGGGTACTCATTTGATGAATCGGTAAGTCATGTGGCGAGGCAGACTGTTTTCACAACCCACACGCCCGTGCCAGCTGGTCATGATCGTTTTGATAGTGGGCTGATCGAGGAACACCTTGGTCCAACTCGAGATGTTCTCGGCATCTCGCATGATCATCTCATGTCGTTCGGGCGTGTTGAAACTCATAATAATGATGAACCATTTTGTATGACGGTGCTCGGGCTGAAGTTATCACGTCGTGCGAATGCTGTAAGTGCTCTTCATGGTCATGTAAGTCGACGGATGTGGTCAGGGCTTTGGCCTTCTCGGGTCGAAGAAGAAGTGCCTGTTGGGCATATAACGAATGGTGTGCACGTTCAAAGTTGGCTGTCGTGGCAGATGCTTCAGCTTTATGATCGAATGTTTCCGGTGGGGTGGATCGGTCGCATGGGTGAACCGGACGTATGGCAGAAAATATATGATGTTGATCCTGGAGAGCTTTGGGAAACCCACAATGCTCTGAAAAATATCTGATGATATATGACGGCAAGACTATCAGAGACTATATACGAAAACGTGACTATGGTGAATGTGCATATTGTGGTGACTATGATGCAAGATTTCAGGTTGATCATATAAAGCCGCTATACGAACAGAAGTATAAGACGACAAAAAAAGTTGACTGGAGTTACTGGGATGAAAGAAATTTACAAACCTTATGTAGGAAATGTCATAAAGAAAAGACTAAAGAAGATGTAGGTCGCTTGGCTGAGCTAAAAAGAAACAAAAAAAAAGTTAAAATAATTGAAAAAAAGCCTTTACTTTGTCACTAAAAAGGGCTAGATTAGTATATCAATTATGAATAATACACAAACAATTAGATTTTGGGGACTTCAAAAAGGATTTAACGGGATAAGCTCCGTAGCTCTATTGAAGTTGGGTGAGACCATTAAAATGTTAGGATCCGTTCCAACTCGCACTACTGTTGAATTGCGCAATAAAAACAGGAAGCAGACCCCCTCAAAAAACTTTAAAAAAAGTGAAAAAAAGCCTTTACTTTGTCGCGAAAAAGGCTTAAGTTATAGCATAACAAATAAGAGGTTACAATGAAAGAAGAACTTTTCGATAACAAAACAATGTTAGACAATCAACAAACAGATGAACAAATTGGTTTCATAGACTACATGAAAGATTTAGGCTTCATCGATAAAGATAGGAACGTATCAGAATTAGGTGCTGTATATGAA
>CAJXFK010000001.1 GCA_913052575.1 uncultured Planctomycetaceae bacterium | reverse complement strand
AAATGTTTTTTCGAGCGTCATATCTTGTTCATGCTCAGCTCGGCCACGACCGGAATAGTCATCAAACAATGTTTCTGGCTCTGGGAAAACACGATCACCATTCCAACCAAGATGCCGCAAAGCTGGCGACCATTCACGATGAGGCGCCTTATGTTGTGACATGAGAAGGAATGGCTTAGATCGATCTACAGCCTTCAACCAATCGATTGATAAGTCTGAAACAATATCCGTGACGTATCCTTCATGCTGAAGCGACTCACCATTCTTGATCATTTTCGGGTTATAATATGAACCCTGACCAGGCAAGATATGCCAATGATCAAAACCCGTTGGGTTACTCTTAAGATGCCACTTCCCAATCATGGCTGTTTGATAGCCAGCTGATTGCAGCATTTTGGAAAACGTTGGCTGTGATCCGTCAAACTCATCACCGTTACAACAAAAACCATTTACATGAGCGTATTTACCAGTCAGGATTGCAGCTCGACTCGGACCACAAATCGAATTTGGAACCATGCACCGACGAAAGAGCATGCCTTCTTGAGCGAGCCGGTCAATATGTGGTGTATCAAGTAATTTGAGGGGATGACCATAGCAACTCAGTGCCTGGTTGGTGAGATCGTCACAGAAAATCATCACAATATTGGGAGGTTGTTTCGCTTCAACAGCCGCACAGCAAAAGCAGACAAAGAAACAGACAGAAACAAGAAACCTGTTCATAAAACCCCCTTGTAATCAAAAACAGCATGACTTTTAATATCACATAATGAGACTGAAGTTGTACCAGATACTTTCTTCAATGTCGTAAGACCTTTGCCCTTACGAGTGATCTGATACGACACAATATCGCTTATTCCTGATCGTCATCCGTGGCCATTGGCTGCTGCCATGGAACCTTCGCCGCCACCTGCACATGATGACGCAGTTTCTCTGTTAAGTCCTTTACGATCGACCGATGACCATCGCTCACGTCAATCAATTCAAGTGGATCATCGTCTAAATTAAATAGCTGGTAGTTTTCAAAAGGTGTGTTTTGAAGCAATTTCCATGGCCCACGTCGTACGGCATAGTAGTCCTGACCTTGATAGAGTTGGCCTCCTTCTCGCCGTACCCAGAAAAGAGTTCGGTCGAATGACTGCCGCTTACCAAGTAATGTTGGCAGGATAGACATACCATCGATCTCGTGCTTGATAGTCGCACCAGCAGCCTCACAGAATGTCGGAAAAAGATCACTTGTCAGTGCAACAAGATCACTCCGTGAACCTGGTGCAATGTGCCCAGGCCATACTGCACAAAATGGTACTGCGATACCGCCCTCATACATTTCTTGTTTGAAGCCTCGATGTGGACCACAGTGTGCGTGACTTCCTTTATGGCCACCGTTGTCAGACGTAAAAACAATGAGTGTATTTTCAGCCTGTCCGGTTTTCTTCACACAATCTACAACTCGACCAATTCCGACATCGAGATGTTCGATGAATGCGACTAGCTTTGCCCGGGTTGGATCTATGCCAGGCTCACGCGATAAAACCTTTTCAAGATATGCTCGTGGGGGTTGCACGGGGGTGTGCGGTGCATTGTATGCAAGGTAGCAAAACCATGGTTGTACTTTTCCAGCCCGCGACGTTATGTAGTCGGCTGCCCAATCACTAAAAATATCGGTCGCATGTCCCTCCGGCCGAACATCATTACTATTCAGCCGCATGTAGTGCCGGTCATGACGAGTATGAGTCCAATAGTCGTCCATCATGTCGCCAAGAAATCCATGAAAATGATCAAACCCATGGTCTATTGGACGAGATGGAGCCTCAAGCCCGAGATGCCATTTGCCAATAATGGCCGTGTGGTAGCCAACTGCTTTGAGTGGCTTTGGTAGGAGAATTGCATTTGGATTGAGAAACCCCCAGTTATTGTCAGGGTGCGTACGAATGACACCCGGAACTCCGACTTTATCTGGCACCATGCCAGATAAAAGAGCTGCACGAGTTGGCGAACAGACGGGACAATTTGCATAAAAATTATCGAACCGCATTCCGGCGGCAATGAGCGAGTCTATTGCTGGAGTCTTTAAGTCCTTTGCACCGTATGCAGCAGCATCGCCCCATCCTTGATCATCAGTCAGAATCATCAAGATATTTGGGGCCGAATGAGTATTTTCCGTGGCAGCATAGGTTCTACCGACAGTCACCAACAACCCTGCCACCACAAAAAGAGCATGGCACACCCGTCTCATAAATTTTTTTGACATTATTTCCCTACACATGCTGTTCATAGACACCCTTAATCCCTTCCCCCACTCGCTAGAAATCCAACACTTATGACAGAATGTCACAAATGGTACTTCAATACTTTGCACGAGACATTTTGACTTTCTATCATTTTTCAACAGATTCACTTTTCAAATAGATTTCTTCATAGCATCGCACCGTGACAAAAAGTGCTTATCTCAAATGACTCGACACGTAGCCGACGTCGCCAACTATTACACATGCAAGAAACTCTTACAACAACGTAGACATTCATCAAGTATTTAAAGTGTGAATTGACACTCCAGAAACTGACACGGAAGATGCTATCTATCGGTACAGTGTATTGACTCCCACAACAATCACAGCCGCTTATCAACTACTGATCAAATCAGCTGCATTGCATTCAATAGAGCGTCGAGAAAAATACTGGGGACTTTCAATCCAATACCTTCATTTCATCCTATAAGAGCTACGAACCATGCTTCCTAAACCCCAAGCCAAGAATTCAGCTGGTGATGTTCTCATCGTTATTGGTGATGCCTCAGAAACAGTTGATACCCTTTACCCATACTTTCGTCTCCAGGAATCTGGTTTCCGACCATATATCATTGCTCCAGAAAAACGATTGCACCAGATGGTCTTACACGAAGTGCGACCAGGATGGACCATTACGAAGGAATGGGAGGGGTATCAAATCATGGCGGATGCTGCTTTTGCCGACGTCTGCCCGGAAGATTATCAAGGCATTTTTTTCAGCGGAGGAAGAGCGCCGGAATATATCCGCTACAACTCTGATCTTATTCATATCACGCGGCACTTTTTTGAGCAGAACAAGCCTGTGGCGAGTGTCTGCCACGGTGTAGAAATACCTGCCTATGCCGACTGCGTCCAAGGACGACGCATGGCTACTGTTGAAAAATGTCGTCACGAACTGGAATCAGCAGGTGGTATTTTTATCGACGCCCCATGTGTCGTGGATAAAAATCTCATAAGTGGCCGAACTTACCACGACAGCGGCATGTTTATTGGAGCCTGGATAAAGCTCCTTGAGGCTTCTCGTAAAACCTGAGAACGAATCCTAAATCTGCACTACAGGCCTAGTGTGCCGCAGCTTCTTGTTCAGCTCGAAGGATTTCAAGGGGCTCAATGATTTCGTCCAGTCGTTCATTAAAAAGATCACCGATAAGGAGATCTGTGACATGACCACGAAGATGTGGAAACCGCTTTACGAACTTGCCAAAATTGAAACCGTCATAAAACTCATAAACTAGTCGCCGCATTCGATCCATACCCCGAACATAATCCTTTCCCCAAGAACCTAATCGCTCCGCGGACAAGTCATTCTCTTGAAGCGCGGCAACTACCGCATCACCGGCAAGCTCACCACTTTTCAAGGCTAACAATATACCTGAGGAGTAGAGCGGATCGAGAAAACCAAAAGCATCACCAACGAGCACCCAGCCGTCACCTGCAACATCCCTTGCTCGGTAAGAATATTCCTTAGCAACACGAACAGATTCGATTTTTGTCGCATTGTCGAGGCGTCCATGAAGTCCAAGACAGCGTTTCATTTCGGCAGCATAAAGCGTTTCTAAATCTTTCTTCTCTTTATTTTGAAAAAGATAGTCATACCCAGCAACTACGCCAATACTCACAACATCATCGTTCAACGGTATGTACCATAACCAGCCCTGCTTGTCATCGAGTTGCATGACAAGGGTCGCACCTTCGTCGCGACCAGTTCCTCGTACCGCACCTTTCCAGTAACTCCACAAAGCTGCTTTTTTCAGAACTGGATCCCACTCACGAAGGCCGAGCCTACTTGTGACCATTGCCGCTTGACCACTCGCATCTATCACGACCTTCGCAGAAATTGTTGATGTCCGCCCAAACTCATCAGCTACACGGACTCCCGTCGCACGCTTCCCCTCAAATAAGACCTCAAGAACACGCATGCCTTCGTGCACTTTAACCCCATTCGACTCCGCGTTTCGAAGCATCATTTCATCGAAATCTGCTCGACGAACCTGCCATGTTTGTGAACTTTCGTCGTCTCGATGATCAATAAAATAGAAAGGTGCTGAAAGCACTCCCTTTTCATTCACGAATTGAACAGAGTGCTTTTCGACAAAGCGGCTCCCTCGCAAACGATCAACCATGCCGAGGCGTTTTAATGTCCAGAACGTTTCTGGAATAAGTGACTCCCCTACGTGGAACCGAGGAAACTTCTCCCTCTCAAAAAGCATGACACAACGTCCCTGCTGAGCTGCAATCGTTGCAGCGGTCGTGCCCGCCGGCCCACCTCCGACAACTATTACTTCCGTTTGTTCTGGAAGTCGCTCTGCGTCTGGTGATCGCTCCACCATGTTTTTCTCCTCATCATCAACACGTAACGTCTACGGCACCACATTTGGCACAGTATTCTCTAATTTCTTTTTAGTCCAAAGAACCCGAGGGTCAAACTACAACCTATCACATCTATGCAAGAGAGCCTTGATTACAAGCATCTTTTGCTTCTTCTCGACATCCATATGATGCAGCAAGGAACCATCGAACTACCTATCTTTTCCCGTTATCTTTTCCCGCTGGTTCTTTTTCCGCGGGCACCTTCTCCGCTGGTACCCGCATTTATTATATCGCGCGAGCTACTGTGCAAGAAACAGCGGAAGCGGACTTCCACGAAGCAATTGCAATGCGGTCTCACCAAACAGTTTACGCAAAAGAAGGTTCTTGGCAGAATTGCCAGCGACTAAAAGATCAGCCTCCCATTTTTCTGCGTAGGGCACGACTTCTTGCACAGGATCTCCCTGAATCAGATCGGTCTCAACATCTCTAGAATGCGACGCGAAGTAATCTTCAGCAGCTTTCAAATGACGGCTTCCTGCATTGAGATCATTACAGAAATGAATAACGCGTACCTTTGCCTCTGGATAAATTCCAGACTGAACAAAATGCTTGAATGTTTTTGCACTTTCGAGTGAACCCGAATAGGCGACAAGTACACGACGTACAGGTCGGAACGTTTCCGAGACGGCAAGCATTGGGCGAACTCCTGCAGCAACTAGCCGCTCGAGACTGTCTGTCGGCTCCGGAACTACATCATGTTCGAAAAGACCGTGAAGCCCAAACACACAGAGATCCTGATAGCGAACCAGGTCAGCTACAATTTCAAATGGGTCCCCTGTTTGCTCACTCGTTTGATGAGGCACTCCGGCTGCCATACATTTTTCTGCAAAAAGCTTATTTGCTTTCTCAATTTCAGCAGCGACTTTTTCCATGCGATCTTGACGAAGTTCCGCTGTCAGCGTTTCAACGCCTACACCGATTGGCCGCGGACCTGTCCACTCGAGACGTGACGGATCGACAACTGCCACACCAAGAAGTTCGGCTTGCTGAGATTGAGCAATTTCGATGGCATGGCTCACAACTGATTCAGCGTGGCGGCTCGTTCCAAGCCCAACAAGGATACGTTTTATCATGGCAGTATTTCAGGGTTCGTTGTCAAGAATTGTCAGAAATCAAAGCACTACAATCCAGCCCTCTTAAATTCTTCCACACTTCAATCGCAGCGACTACCTTCATCAACGGCGCACGGGAAACGCAGACTATTCGATACAACAGCGCACCTTGTCATTACGACAAACCCAACCAAACCATGCAGTCGTTTGCTAGCGAGCGTTAGGTCATCAAACTGAAAGCGATTACTTTCCTGAAAACCTAGATGCGGTGCAGAAAAGATTTATCCGAGCGAATAGATGAGGAACAAGCCACCGAGAATAACAAAGAACATGAGGAATGCATCTGGTTCTACAAATGGAATCCGGCGTTCACCATGATAAAGCTGCCCTAATGCAGCAATAGCGGTAGCAAGACAAATGACAAATGCGGTTACTGCATGAACCTCCGACACACTCAGGAAAATTGATCCATCGTAGAACCCATCAAGCACAACAAAAAGAACAATATTAAAAGCATTACTTCCAAAGGCATTTCCTATCGCAAGATCGATGGCACCAATACGAATTGCTGTCAGTGATGCAACGAGTTCGGGCAATGATGTCGTTACGGCAACAAGTGTTGTGCCTACAAAGGTTCCACCAAGCCCTGTTTCTTCAGCCAAAGCACCTGCTACATGTGCGAGCTGGGGCCCGACAAAACACAAGACGGTTGCAGCGATACCAAAAACAAGAGATGGCAACAAAAAGGGTGTTTTATGAATCGCCTTCGTCGGAGGTAATATATTGTCACCTGATTGAGCTTCGGCAGAAATTCTTAGCGCGATTCGTTGATTCAAAAAAATCATCCGCGCACCGAAAATATATGCCAAGAGAATTGCCCAGGACCAGGGACTTATCCCAAAGAAGGATCCTGTTGCTAGTTTATCAGACGTAACGATGGCTAAGCCGGCCAGCGATGTCACTGCAATACATAATATTGCCGAAAGTGCATGAGCGGCTCCTTCCCGCGAGAGCATTTTTTTTCCTGAACGAACACTTAAATCAACTGCTGCCAAAATAAGCAGATTCATAAGGCTGCTGCCAAGAAGATCACCAGCAGCCAGATCAACAAAACCAGAACGAATCGCTGCAATATCAACCGACAATTCGGGCAGTGACGTAACTCCTGCCAAGAGTAAACTACCCACAAGAAGTCGGCCAAGCCCTGTCGCCTCAGCAATTCGGTCTGCCGACCGGGCCAGCAATGACCCTGCAATCGCAACAGCACCAGCGAGCAACACGAATTGTCCGACGAGCAAAACAGGCATACTTTTTTATCCGAGCCCAAAGTCATTCATGTTATCCAAGCCTGAAGTCATTCATGGGCCTTGGTGTCGCTTCCTAAACGTCACGAGTTGATCTGCCTGTCGACGAACGTCTCGATCACTGAGTGGCTTCGCGAGGACAAGACCAGCAATAAAGCCAGCTACGTGTGCTGAATAAGCAACTCCTCCTCCTGCATCCGAAAGACCTAGTACAACCTGCATGAGGAAGTAGATACCAACGGCCACGTAACCAGGAACGTCCATAATGATCCGCACCAAGATGACACTCACACGACGGTTTGGATGGAGCACAAGATACCCACCCAACACACCAGAAATTGCACCAGACGCACCAAGACAAGGCGTCATCGCCTCATCTCCTTGAGCATTGAGCACGACAAAGGCAAGTGAAGCCAAAACACCGGCAGCTAGATAGAAGATGAGATAACGGGCATGGCCCATGTCATCTTCAACATTGTCACCGAAGATAAAAAGAAACCACATATTACCCAGGAGGTGCATCCACCCACCGTGTAGAAAAATTCCTGTGATTAAGGTGAGGTAAACAGGGATTGGTGTTGGCCGAAGTCCTGGTACCGACACCTGATATTGCTGGCCCTCATATTCAACCTCGCGTATCGCGGGTTCAGTCACAATATCTTGGCCGGTCACAATTTCAGCTGGAACTTGGCAGAAGGCGAGGGTCACATTATCATTCTGTCCGCCTTGTTGAAAAATCACAAAGACAAAAATGTTCGCTGCGATGAGTGACCAGGTCACCCATGGCATTCTCTGACGGTCAGAATTATCATCACCAAGTGGAAAAACCATAATCGGAAGGTCTGAAGGAATCTGATTATCACATTATCACAATAACAACGTATCAGTTTCCCAATGTAAGCCCTACGAATAAAAATAGGGACTGTTTCACGCAGCCTTCGAGCGTTGTGAACTCTTCACCTTCTGAGTCGGCGATATATCGGCTTCTTCGAGCTTTTGCTCAATCCATCCATCGACGCTCCAAGGGCCACCACCGGCATAAATCATTGCAAGCAGTCCGCCACCAATCGCCATATTTTTCATGAACTGAATGATCTGCAATTGTCTTTGGGTTGGGTCAGCAATCATCCAAAAATCATGGAAGTAGAATGTCGCTGCCGCGAGAAAGACAAACAAAAAGGCCGCCCCAATCCGAGTCCAAGCACCAGCCAGAACGGAAAGGCCGCCAACAAGAATGAGACCAATTGCACCGAACAATGCAAGCCGAGGGTTGGGGATCCCTTCGCTGCCCATATACTCAGCCGTTTGTGAGAAGTGACGGATTTTACTATCGAAGGCACTGAACAAGAAAATTGCTACGATCATGAAGCGAGCTAGCAGAGAAATGCATCCCTGAACAAAATTGGCAACCTGTTCCATGATGTAACTGTTCCTGCCTTTGTCTCGCAGTCCATATCCGAAGCTAGAACCTCTTTGCGAATAGTCGCGTCCATCGGCATTCACCGCAAGACCGGATGGCTTGTTAATCCTGGCAATCTTGAGAAGCAAGGGAACCGTACAACCTTTTTGAGGTTCTCAGGCAAGCATGCACTCGTCTCCTAGGCATTCAATTGCCGGTTGCTGACTCGTTACGCAGTGAACTGCTCCTCGTCCACGAATTAATTCGAGGGCAGAGAAAGGCACAATTTCTCGATGTGGAAAAAACTTTTGAATTGTCGCGATCGCATCACTATCCAAGTCATGATCGAATGTTGGAACGATGACACCGCCATTGAGGATAAAGAAATTAAGATAACTTGCTGGGAGTTGCACATCACCAAAACGAATACTTGGTGGCAAATTAATAGGTACAACATCCAGCATTCGCCCACGAGCATCCTTGAATTCTCTTAACAAATCAAAGTTCGCTTCAAGTGGCTTGTGATTTGGGTCACTACGATCGGGCTGGCGAGCAGCAACAACGCAACCGGGTGCAACAAAACGAGCTAATTGATCGATATGACCATCCGTATCATCGCCAGCAAGATCACCACTTGCCCATAGAACCTTTTCAATTCCTAACAAAGACTGAAGACCTGCCGTAAGATCCCCGCGAGACCATCCTGGATTCCGTCGCGGATCATCAATACATCGATGATTCACCAAAAGCGTTCCTTCACCATCTGTTTCAATCGCACCACCCTCAAGAATAATTTGAGTCTCCAGCACGCGAAGCCCAAGATGCCTTGCAATCTTACCGGCGACAGCGGCATCAACGTCCCAAGGCGGATATTTACCTCCCCAGGCGTTAAAACCAAAATCTACGACAACAAGCTCTTGCTGTTCACCCTTTGACTTCAGGAAAACTGGTCCCGTATCACGTAACCATGAGTCATTGGTTGGGATTTCAATGAAGTCAACCCGCGAACTTTCTTGCAACTGGGATGAAGCATCACGAAGCACTGCCTCGCTTCCAATGACTCTGACGGGCTCATACCGAGCTAGCAACCTGACAAGTTTTGAAAAAGCGACAGGCACTTCATCAAAATTACCAAGGAAACTTGCTCTTCGGTGCGGCCAGGCGACCCACGTTGCGGCATGCGGCTCCCATTCAGCCGGTAATCGATAACCACTTTTCTGTGAAAACATCGACCTTGATCCTACACCTTGATCCTATAAAAGCTCGGTCATCCCCCACGCGTAGGATTTTCCATCTGGACCCTGATACGGTCTTGGTTCCTCCGCACCGACAGTTCATCAAAACAATTCCCGGCCGTCGAAACAACGGGTCGCTGCAGCAATTGCTACATTTTTGCACCTGAAGAACACGCAGCGTCTTGCAAACTTATCAGGCTACAACTTCATCCATCTTTGCAGCGGGAACTGGGTACTGCTCTGCTAACTCGGCAACCTCTCGACGAGTAGTCTCCAGCACCTGCTTATCTTCAGGAGCCTTCAAGACTCGAAGAATCCAAGTCGCTACCTGCTCCATCTCGTCAGGCCCCATTCCTCGTGTCGTAAGGGCTGGCGTGCCTAATCGTATTCCTGATGGATCGACGGGCTTTCGCTCGTCGTATGGGATCATGTTTTTGTTACAAGTAATTCCACAACGATCAAGGGCTTCCTCCGCCAACTTTCCACCAAGGCCAAGCGGTGTGACATCTACCAACATCAAATGGTTATCGGTGCCACCACTCACCAATTTCACTCCACCAGCCGCAAGTGACTGAGCGAGTGAACGAGCATTGGCTACAACTTGCTCCGCATATTCTCTGAATTCAGGCCTGAGTGCCTCTGCAAAAGCAACTGCCTTTCCTGCAACAACGTGCATCAATGGTCCACCCTGAGTTCCTGGGAACACCGCACGATCAAGATCTTTTGCATGCTCTGCCCGACACATAGCAATACCACCGCGGGGTCCGCGTAGTGTTTTGTGTGTCGTGCTTGTTACAAAATCTGCGTACGGCACCGGACTATTATGCACGCCAGCCGCAACAAGACCTGCGTAATGCGCCATGTCGACTAACAGTTTTGCTCCAACTTCACTCGCTATCTCTGCGAATCGGTCATGAGGAATTTCTCTTGGATAGGCGCTTGCTCCAGCAACAATCAATTTCGGTTTATGCTCGCGAGCAAGTCGAATGATCTGATCGAAATCAAGGAGATGATCATCCTGCCGAACACCGTAATGAACAAAACGATACAAAATACCCGAGCTGTTGAGACGCATTCCGTGGGTAAGGTGGCCACCATGCGAAAGATCGAAGGCAAGCACCGTATCGCCAGGTTGAATAGCGGCAAGGTATACCGCCGAGTTTGCTTGACTTCCTGAATGAGGCTGCACGTTTGCATGCTCCGCGCCGAAAAGTTGTTTGGCTCTATCTCTGGCCAGATCTTCAACTGTGTCGACGTACTCACAACCACCATAATAGCGACGGCCGGGGTATCCTTCGGCGTACTTATTAGTCAACACACTACCGACTGCCTGCATGACTGCCGGGCTCGTGAAGTTCTCACTCGCGATCATCTCTAAACCCTCGGCTTGTCGGGTTTGCTCCGCAGCAATAGATGACCAAACTGCAGGATCTTCTTGTTCAACAAAGTTCACAGATCACCTCTTGGTTTTGTGATGGTTTTCAAAGCAGTGTGTTTCAATCCAGCCGTACGAATCATAATCTATTGTGTAAGCAGAATGGCCTGTCGTCAACGAATGAAAATGAGTCCGGGGAGCACCAGTGGTTCTGGCATAAATGTAATCACCGGGATTACAAGTGAACCTAGACCTAAAACTGTTCTTATTTTACCTAAAGGCTGCGATTCATTCCGAATCGGCGGATGATCGACACCCATAAAAGTAATAATGACGATCATGAGCACCCAATGATTCGCGCCCGAAATAATGATAGCGGTCATTGCTCCAAGCAGGACCGCTCGGGCTACTCCACGAGAACGATTACCGAAAAGAGCATGGCACACATGCCCACCATCAAGCTGGCTAATCGGGATCATATTCAGCCCCGTCACAAGGAAACCAACCCAGCCAGCCATCAAAAATGCATTTGGACTCAGTACCTGCCCTATTGGCCAATCGGGTCGAACAAGCCCTAGAAGCCATGTTGCGAGCAGTGGCATGGAAAACATGCTGGCTTCTGCTGGCTGGGCCCACACCAATCCTATGATGAAGAGAGGAACTGCTACGACAAGGCCAGCAAGAGGCCCTGCTAACGCAATATCGAATAGTTGCTTTCTATCTGCTCGAGACCCTTCCATGCCGATAACGGCCCCAAGAGTCCCAGTGAGCATCACTGGTAGCGGCAGAAAAAATGGAAGCGTCGCCGGAATATGATGCTGCCACGCGGCAACAAAGTGCCCGGCTTCATGTGCTGATAATATTGCCATCACCGAGATCATATAGATCAGGCCGCGGGACCAGTGTTCCGATACATCAATGAGGAATCCGTCGTACAAACCGAGGACAACTGGTTGCCAGCCAACCGTGCCAGCTGCAAAAGTCGTGAGACAGGTAGCAATATAAAGGTAGATTTGTAGGCGAGCGCGTCTAGACCGTGTCCCGGTGCAACTCAGATTCCTCTCCTTTTCGTCATCAGTTGTTAATAACTCAGAAGTCAGCTGAAAGGTTTCAGCAGAATCAGCAGACTCGAGATTATTGGCAGGGTATTCTCTCATAGGACTCGTACAGAATAGCCATTGAGAACAAAATTTGACTGCTAGAATCTAATTTCCTTGAAAAATCTAGGTAATGGTTTTAATTATATCAGGATATATGTGACTTCCCTGGAAAGCCTGAAACAAGAAATACAATGAGTGATACTTTCTCAAATACTGCTGATACTGCTGGTATCCGACGACAATTTGCTGGGGTAGACCTTGAAGAACTCGCCAAGAAATACGGCACTCCATTTTATGCTTACGATGCAGACATGATCCGGCAACGATGTGCTGACCTCAGTGAGTGGGATACCGTTCGTTTCGCTCAAAAGGCATGTTCGAACATAGCCATCCTGAATCTCATGCGACATGAGGGCGTTCTTGTCGATGCTGTAAGCCATGGCGAAATCGCAAGGGCCATGGCTGCAGGCTATCAACCACACGGCAAAGCTGGGTACCAGGAAGGCTTACCCTCAGCTGATCCAATTGTTTATACCGCTGATATTTTTGATCGCGAAAGCCTTGAGGCTGTTGTGCAACACGGTATACATGTCAACTGTGGATCCGCAGACATGCTTGAGCAGTTGGCAGAACGTGTCCCAGGGGCAAATGTGACACTTCGAATAAATCCTGGCTTCGGTCATGGTCACAGCCAAAAAACCAATACGGGAGGAGAAGGATCCAAACACGGCATCTGGCACGAGGCTGTCCCAGATGTTCTTCGACGGGCGGAATGGGCGGGACTGGCAGTAACAGGTCTGCACATGCACATTGGCAGCGGCGCTGACTTAGACCATCTTGCTACGGTAGCCGAGTCACTTGAAAAGACAGCACATGATATTGGTCGTTCACTCACCATGATCAGTGCCGGTGGAGGACTCCCCGTACCATATCAACAAGATGAAAGCCGAGCTGATCTCTCCGGCTACTTTACGTTATGGGATACGACTCGAAAACGACTCGAAGATTCCTTCGGACATCGTATTCGGCTTGAAATTGAACCGGGTCGATACCTTACAGCTGAGGCCGGCATTTTGGTAACCGAAGTCAGGGCGACGAAGCGGCAGGGCTCAAAAAAGTATCTTTTAGTGGATGCTGGTTTCCACACCCTTGCTCGCCCCGTTCTTTATGGATCGTATCATCCGATGAGTCTGTGCCCAACCTCGACGACACCACCTCGAGAGCTTGAGTCGGTTGCCGTAGGTGGACCCCTTTGTGAATCCGGAGATATTTTTACACAAGAAGAGGGTGGTTTTGTTTCGACCCGAGATCTGCCCCCGGCTCGTGTTGGCGACTTTCTTATTATCGAAGTAGCCGGCGCGTACGGGTTTGTCATGGCAAGTAACTACAACTCAAAACCTTTTCCCGCTGAAATACTTATTGATAGCGGCTCATCTCAGCTGGTGCGTGCCCGACAGACCGCAGATGAAATTTTTTCTGGAGAATATATCCCAACGACATAAGTCATCTCTCGGTCGATTCCTAACATAAAGAGCCACGATACACCGGGAAATGGTAAGGGCATTCGGGACCTTGTCCTCCCCTCTGGCTCCAGTATATTTTTGGTGATTTTCATAAAATCCAGTATTTTAAGTGGCTCAATCCACCTCAATCTCGATGCCTGATAATTCGATTTGGTCGGAGGATTTCTCACGGCTACAATACAGAGGTTCAGGTTTCCTCACCAAATCCCGATAGTAAGTCATATGGCAAAACAAGGTCCTAGAAAAAAGCTTCCGAAGGAACTTGCGGTTATTAATGCGGATAACTGCACCGGCTGCGAGAGCTGTCTCGAAGTCTGCCCTGTTGATTGCATTTTTAAAGTGCAGCAATACGACCAATTCCACAACCTCCAAAGTTGGTGTGAAATCGATATTGAGCGATGCGTTGGTTGTGAGGTTTGTGTACATATTCCTGGTAAAAAAACGAATCCGTATGACCTCAAGGTCTGCCCTTGGGATGCAATTGAGATGGTGCCTACCGAGGAAGTGGCTGTTGCTGTTGCCGAAATGGGTGGGCCACCAGAATACGTTCAGGAAAATTGGGATCGTCTTGTCGATACGGCCCAGCACCTTGCCGAACTTAAAGCTGCGAAATAGACCGGCTTAGAAATCTATCAGCAAATTGTGATATTCCTTTGCGATTCTCGACCACGGCTGTATAGTGTACATAAATACACTCCTCGTGCCGCTAGGTCACATCATGTTCGAATTGCAAGTTCAGAAAGATACAGCTCTCCATCGTGATCAACTCTTACTTGATCGAATCAAACTCTCTGCGGTACCAGGCCTTGGGCCAGCCCTCCGGCATCGCCTCATCTCTAAGTTTGGCTCAGTGTCGAGCATTTTTGAGCAAAGCGTATCGTCACTCCAAAGTGTTCGCGGCGTTGGCAACAACCTGGCATCTACCATTTTCAGAAACAGAACGAGCACAAAGCATTCACGCATTCTTGATGAATGCAAGCAACATGGCATCGATGTTTTGTTGGATACCGATCCCGAATTTCCGGAACTCCTTTCACACATTCCTGACCCACCGGACATGCTCTTCATTCGTGGTACATTCAAGCCCTGCGACAGGATGGCAATTGCTATTGTTGGTGCTCGACACGCTACTACCGCAGGGCACCGGATCGCAAAAACTTTTGCAAACGGCCTTGCCCGTGCTGGTTTAACTATCGTGAGTGGTCTTGCCCGAGGTATTGATGCAGCCGCACATCATGAGGCAATCCGTGCCAGTGGACGGACAATTGCAGTCTTAGGGAGTGGCTTACGCAATATCTACCCACGCGAGCATGCTCGTTTAGTTGAGGATATTGTTCATCATGGATGTGCGATGAGTGAGGTTCCACCCTCAACCCCACCACAAGCGGCAGCTTTTCCAAGGCGAAACAGGATTGTTTCGGGGCTCTGCGTTGGCACTCTTGTCATTCAGGCTTCAGAGCGATCTGGTGCATTAATAACAGCACGACTGGCAGGAGAACAGGGACGGGATGTTTTTGCTATTCCAGGTCCCATTGATTGCAGAATGTCCGCAGGATGCCATGGCCTCATACGTGATGGAGTTACTCTTGTAACGTGTGTCGATCAAATTCTTGATGAACTTGGACCGTTATATAAAAAAGCAACCTGTACTAGTGAGCATGAAGTCCACCACCCAGCAGAACAAAAACTGAATGAAATTGAACAAATTGTACTTGCTGGAATTGATGCCACCTCAAATCAGAACAAAAGCACCACGATCGACGCCATTGTCGAATACACAAATCTGGAACCTTCCCGTGTATTATCAGCGTGCTCTGCCCTCGAAATTCATCGAATTACTGTCCGTTTTCCTGGCAACGTAATTAAACGTCGTTAACTGCATAAGCCAAAAGAAACATGTCTGCTCCGTAGAAAACAAACCAACTCTTTGTCTGAGGTCATGCTGCACCATACAATCTGCCGCATGGATACAACACTCTTTCATCGTGTAGAAGAAGTCTGTGGCCGCCTCCTTCAACTACGAGACTCTCTTTGACTATGCTAGTCGTACCAAATCAGCAGCTAAACTTGAAAACCAGATGTCTCAATCTGATTTCTGGAACGACAGTGATACAGCGCAAGCTACTGTTGCCGAACTCAAGCAGTTAAACACCATCCTCAAGCCCCTTGATGAATCAATTTCGGCTGCAGGTGATCTGGAAGCACTTGTAGAACTTGTTAAAGAAGATGACTCATTAGAGCCCGAACTGTCTGCTGAGGTGACTCGTGTTGAACAGCTGATTGATCAGCTTGAATTAACTTCTCTTCTAAGTGGGCCACATGATTCTTGCGATGCACTCGTGTCAATCCATGCTCGAGATGGCGGTACAGATGCGAATGATTGGGCAGAGATGATGTTACGGATGTACTCTGCCTGGGCGAACAAAAGAGAATTCCGTCTTGAATTACTCGACAGGCAAGACGATGACGTAGCTGGCATCCAGAATGCCACCGTTGCAATAAGGGGGCCATGGGCGTATGGATATTTACGTGGTGAGATGGGCATTCACCGACTCGTTCGAATTAGCCCCTTTAACGCTGAAGGAAAACGGCAAACGAGTTTTGCTGCCGTGGATGTTTCTCCGGAAATAAGCGATGAAGACCCTGATGTTGAAATAAAAGATGAAGACATCCGAGAGGATGTCTTTCGAGCAAGTGGTGCCGGTGGCCAGCATGTCAATAAGACGTCGAGTGCTATCCGGATCACTCACTTTCCAAGTGGAATTGTGGTTCAATGTCAAAGCGAGCGTAGTCAACATAAAAACAGAGCCACTGCCCTCAAAATGTTGCGGTCTCGACTCGCTCGACTCGAAGAAGAAAAACGTGAAGCTGAGCAACTCGCGAAATACAAACTTCAACCAAAGACTGGTTTTGGCTCACAAATTAGAAATTATTTTCTTCACCCTGACCAACGCGTAAAAGACCAGCGAACAGGGCATTATGTGGGCAACTTCCAGAGTGTTCTCGATGGTAATCTTGATGGTTTCCTTGATGCCTTTCTGCGGTGGAAAGCCTCTGATTCGGCTCCTGCCCCTGTTGACGAGTGAGCCCGCGGACTCTGACTAGACGTTTCTCCTCGGGCAGGATACAGTCGAGTTAACTACAATTCAATTTCTATAGGATTCACATGGCGGAAAAAGAACAAGCTCTTGAGGTCGAAGGCGTTGTTACGCAAGCATTGGCAAACACCCGATTCCGAGTTCAAATTGAGGGCGGACACATCGTCAATGCTCACGTGGCTGGAAAAATGCGAAAGAATTTCATTCGAATCGTTCCTGGAGATAAGGTTAAGGTTGAATTATCTCCTTACGACCTCACAAAGGGCCGAATAACGTTCCGTGAACGCTAGGCCCTAGTCGTCATGAAGAATTTAATGACACTACTGAGCAGACTCTTCTGAAGAACCCTCACTCGATTGTTGTTCATGAGATGCCTCATTCGAGTCATGAACTTCGGACGAAGGCGCCCGTGTGGAGCCGTCTGTTTCAAGTCCAGTTGTATCTTGGGCCGGCATAGTTTCTGTGACAACTTCTACAGCCGAGGGCTGCTCTTCTTTACTGTCAGTTACTGATACTGTTGACGAAGGAGTACCGGGATCTTCTTGGTCAGCATTGCTTGTTACCGTTTTTTTTAAGGCAGTTTCTTGCGTTTCATTGTCTTTCTTTTGCTTCTTTTTATGATTTTTATCCGAGGTGTCATCGGCACCTGCTTGAATATCAAAAAACTGTTTTAAATCACCGAATGTTCGTAATGGTTCCTGACCGGTCTTCATTTCTGCAGTAATAGCTTTCTTTGCCTTACGACCCGGACGAGATGTGTATGTGCGAGGTCCACGAAATTGCTTTCTTCCTTTTCTTTCATTATCACTAGAATTTCGATGACCACGTCCACTTTTTACACTCCTCTTGAACTCTCCTGAATTGTTCTGCGACGTACCTTCAACGGATTTCTTTTTAGAATTCTGCTGCCGGCCTCTACTTGCTCCATGAACCGGCTTTGTACCAGGCTTAATCATAGTCAAGGCTACACGGCGACGAGTTTTATCAAGTTCGAGGACCCAGACCCTGACTGCTTGGCCAACAACAACTGCTGCATGTGGATCCCGTATGAACCCGCTTGAAAGCTGACTGACGTGTACAAGCCCACTGTCGTGCAAACCGATATCAACGAAAACACCAAAATCAACAACATTTAGCACCGATCCTCGTAGTTCCATACCGACCTCAAGGTCCTCAAACTTAAGCACACCCTGCTTAAACAGAGGCTCAGGAAGATCCTCACGTGGATCCCGACCTGGACGAACGAATTGCTCAACAATATCAGCAAGCAATAATCGCCCAACGCCTAATTCATCGGCCACTGCAGAAAGATCAATTTTACTCACCGCATCAGTAATCTTTTGGTGTTTATCACGATCAACCAATTCAGCCGACGATGTATCCATTTTTTCCAGCAGTCGTTCGGCAACTTGATAGCTTTCCGGATGAATTCGTGTCGAATCAAGTGGATTCATACCGTCAGCTATTTTCAAAAAACCAACTGCTTGCACAAATGCCGCATCACCAAAACCAGGCACCTCACGAAACTGTTCTCGTGAAGTAAACGGACCCTTTGCAGCACGCCATTCAATAATGCCTTTTGCAACAGCCTGATTAAGACCAGCCACATAACGTAACAGTGCCGGACTCGCAGTATTCACATCGACGCCGACATAATTAACACAACCTTCAACTACTGCATCGAGTGATGTGTGAAGATGTCGCGCTTTGACGTCATGCTGATACAGACCGACTCCAATATTTGCGGGCTCAATTTTTACAAGCTCTGAGAGCGGATCGAGTAATCGACGACCAATCGAAACTGCACCCCGAAATGCTGCTTCAAAATCTGGTAATTCCTCGCGTGCATATTGACTTGTAGAATAGACACTCGCTCCTGCCTCATTCACAATCACATACGCAATATCATCTTCTTTTAATTCACCCACTATGAGCTCTGACAGCAAGGACTCTACTTCTCTCCCCGCCGTTCCGTTTCCAACCGCAATCACCTTACAACCGTGCTCACGAACCAATTCAATAACACGAGAACCTGCTGCTTTTTTCTGTTCTGCTTTACCAACGATATGCAGAATGTCATGAGCCAACGGATTGCCGCAAGAATCAAGCACTACTGCTTTGCAACCACTCTTAAAGCCAGGATCGATTGCAAGAACAATTCGGCCGGTAACCATAGGCTGCAACAAAAGGTTTCTTAAGTTGCGAGCGAAAACTGCAATCGCGTGCTCCTCGGACGCATCAGTCATCTCCCGCCGCACCTCACGTTCAAGACTCGGCAAAATCAATCGTGAAAGCGCATCACGGCAACAACCTTTGAGAAATTCCACGTGAGGATGACCCGCAGTAATAACTAATTCGTCAGCTATTTTCTGAATTTCTTCTGTTGGACCCTCGATACGGACTCGCAAAACCTTTGCTCTTTCTCCTCGATTCATTGCCAGAACACGATGAGGTGGAACTTTCTGAAGATGCTCATCGAAATCAAAATAATCCCGAAAATGTTTCGCTGTTTTAGTTAGTGCTTTGCCAGGTGTTTCAATACGCAGGCTACGAAGTCGCCCTTTCTGGAACAGAAGCTTCCGCAAACGCTGCCTTACATCGGCTCGAGAACTAAAAAGATCTGCAATGATATGACCCACGCCAAGCAAGGCATCTGCTGCAGAGGCAACGCCAGAGTCGTCATCGACAAAATCTGCTGCCCTTTTCTCTAAATCTTCCGCCTGAGAATCTGCCGCGAGTATCTCGTTCGCAAGTGGCTCTAACCTTTTTTGTTTTGCTTGCTCTGCAAGGGAGAGGCGTTTGGGTTTAAAAGGAAGATAGATATCTTCGAGTATTTTTGTACTCTCAGCCGCATCGATTGCCTCTTGCAGTTCAGAGGTAAGTCTGCCCTGCCCATCAATGGTTCGGAGAATAGTCTGTTTTCGGTCAGCTAATTGGCGAGCTCTACCTACAGCATCAGTGATACTTCGAAGTTGCAGTTCATCGAGGCCCCCTGTTTGATCTCGACGATATCGGGTAATGAAGGGGACAGTGTTCCCTTCATCGAGTAATTGCACTGCAGCAAGAATACCCAACTCGGGCAGTCCTAGCCGCTTCGCGATTTTTCCTAAGTCAATGACGGTCGTGGAACCCATCCGCCCCGCCGGTTTTCAAACAGTAAAGAAATGTAGCCCTCGAGCAAATTGGCATTCAGTGCTGATTTTCAAAAAATTCACCGCAACCTAAATAACAATTACTCTAAGACTAGCGATCTTGTTCTTCCCGACCAGAACACCATTTTGATGATGACGTTTTGGAACAAAAGAACAAGGGTACGGTGCGGAACAAACCACACGACTATTCCGATGAATGTAGAGTGCAATGGGTGGCGTTGTCAAACCACCAAGCCTGCCCAAGCTTCCCGTTCTTACTCCTACAAAGCTTGGTCTTGACACTCAACCCACTTGCAAAATATTCACCCCCTACTAATACGCAAGGCTCTGCAGGGCAGAAAATCGATTTTTCGAACTGGAGAGCCGGGATCAAACATGACGATTTACATACCAAACGGCGGATCTTCTGCCGAAATGAGCCCTGCTGAACAGTGGAGACAATGAAGCAATGACATCCGGCCCTAGTTCAGACTCAACAGGCTTTCTCCCAAACGTTCCTCTCCTCGCCATAGATCGCCAAAATGGCCCGCTTCGAGAGCAGTTTCGCCAGGTCATGGACGATGTCTGTGATTCAGGTCGCTTTGTTCTTGGACCGGATGTAACAGCTTTGGAGGAAGAGCTCTCAGAGATTCTCGATGTCCCGCATGTTATCGGTTGCGCATCAGGGAGCGATTCTCTCTTACTCGCACTCATGGCCATCAACATCCAGCCAGGTGAAGAGGTCATCCTCCCGAGTTATACATTTTTCGCAACAGCAAGCGCAGTAACGCGGCTTGGTGGTATACCAATATTTGCTGATATTGATCCAAGTACATTTCTCATTGATCCTGATGATCTTCGCCGCAGAATCACTTCTCGAACGCGTGCTATTATCCCCGTACATCTCTTTGGGCAAACTGTGGATATGGATGCGATACTGCCTATTGCAAAACAGGCAGGAATTCCGATTATCGAAGATGCGGCTCAGTCAGTGCTATCAACTTGGCACGGGAAGTGTAGTGGTGGACTCGGTGATGTAGGATGCTTCAGTTTTTATCCGACAAAAAACCTTGGTGGATTCGGTGATGGAGGCTTTCTCACAACGACACGTGATGATCTCGCTGAATCGCTCCGAAAACTCCGAGTTCATGGCATGGAGCCTCGCTATTATCACGATGTTGTTGGCATCAATAGTCGGCTTGACTCACTTCAAGCCGCTGTCCTTCGCATTAAACTCCCGCTTCTGGATGATTGGACGAATCAACGAGCACAAAATGCTATTCGATATACAGAGATGTTCAATCATTGTGAACTTCATGATGCTATTACGTCACCAAAAATTGATACTCGCGGAAGGCACGTATGGAACCAATATGTTATTCGTGTTGCAGATGGAAAGCGAGATGCCCTGCGAGAGCATTTAACAGCGTCTGGTGTTGGGACAGAAATTTATTATCCTGTTCCGCTCCACTTACAAAAATGCTTCGATAATTTTGGCTGGAAAATGGGTGATCTTCCAATCACTGAATATGCAGCCAAAGAAACACTTGCTCTTCCAATTTTTGCGGAGCTTACACCAGCAGAGCAAGCTACCGTTGTTGGTCGAATAGCAGAATTCTTTGGCAGATCGCCAGTACCGGAAGAATTCGAAGGCATGGACAAAGGCTCCGATGCAATAGGACAACCTCAACATGTTAAACGAACTGGGCTTATTGGTCGTGCTGACGACGTTCGGTGCTAATAACAAATTGAAAAACAATGCATTGGCACGTGATAGAAGCCGTTTCTTAGTCTAACCAGTCATGATCAGCTAATCGTTCTGGCGTATAAACCTCCGTGACATAGCTAATGTCCTTCGAGATCAATGACTCCACCTCGAGTTTAAAGCCATTGGAGAGCATCTTGTGAATCTCTTTCTGCCACGCCTTCTTTGCAGCAAACCACGGATACGCGGCAATCTGCTTTGCTCTTTTCACATCTGAGTCACTGAGTGCAATTTGAACGCTCGGAGCAAGTTGACATTTTTCATAGTCGATCGATCGCAACCCAAGAAATTTTGCTGATGGAATTGCCATCCGCTTTGACTCATAAGCAAGATTAATTGAACCCTGCTTCAGCACAGAATAAATGTAATACCCCCAAGGATCATTATCGAGCAAGCAATACACGGGAAGTTTGAGTTCATGATGAAGTCGATAAAGCATCCGCCGCACCCCACGAGGGGGCTGCCCTCCACCATGGGTCAAAAGGCAGTTATGCGTCCTCCAAAACTTATCCTCATTGAAACGTCGCCACACCGTATCTTTCTCGACATGAAGAATAAATTTTGCGGTACATTTCTTGAAACTAATAACTTCTTCTTCAACAATTGAAGGAATGCTGTACCCACCTGAGCCCATTCTAGAGCAGTCAATTTCATCTCCAGAATCAATCAGCTTAATTGGGCCAACCATTCCACCACGATTACTTGCATAGACGTGCAACTGCTCTCGGAGACTCTCGAGCGTCACTTCAAGATCTTCGATAATTGGATCACATTCGTCTTGTCCGCCAAACGTTTCTTCACGTGTCCCCTCAATAGTGTGCTTGAGAAGATAGTACAACCCTCGAATGCTTGTTGTCTTCTGCTGGTCGATAAGTGACTTGCAACCCGTTGCTACAAGAAGCGTTTGCATATAGCTCTTTGCTTGGCTGAGATTAAAAAGATGTCGTCGATTCTTCTGACCACCCATTTCAATAATTTTTCGTGACTTATTGAACCGAACATTCGAAAGGCTCCGAGTTGGAATATCGAGATGTGGGTCACGTCGCTTCTCGGCAGCCTTCTCAACCTCATCTGCCAGGCCAACAATAAGTTTTCGAGTTTTCTTATCGACTGGTGGCAGTGTGGCAGTTGTACTGGTGCTACGGGAACTACTTCGTTTTGTTATTTTTTTTGCCATGATACCTAGCCAGGGAATTGCCTTGGAAAGAAATACCGGTGAGATAAGATATTAACTTGTATACCCTATCGAGATCCACCAGTGACTGTCAGACTATACAAACATGAAATGACACAAAATCCCCGAGATGTTGCCATCTGGCTCTGCAATCATGAGTCCAGAGTGCGTCCGGCACGAGCTTTTGAAGCAAGATGAAAAGCCGACATCATGTCGTATGAAGTAATTTCACACAGCAACTCTGTGACTTTTTCATAGACATCCGGCTCCAGCAGAGGTTCGACCTCTTTCATAAGAGTTACTACACGTTTTTCCTGCAACTCTAGTTCAGCACGTTCCACCTTTCGATCAGCGAGCACATCATTGAATGAATCAAGTTTACGAGCATATTCGGTTAACAAAGGTGAATCGGTGGCTGCATCAAACCACGGACGGTAGATAGGCTTCGGCATTCTTAAACCCATGTAGAGGAAGAGGGTGGATGACGGGGCTCGAACCCGCGACCTTCGGTACCACAAACCGACGCTCTAACCAACTGAGCTACAACCACCACGTGTAGTCCTGATTCTACCAAATTTTCGGTTTAAAACAGCCAACTCCCCCTCTTTTCTCACAGTTTAAAAATCTGGCATTCCCATAGAACGACTGAATCGTTTCAATGAGCCCTGTAAAACGGCAGCCGTTGCTGTTTTTCTGGCCACGATTCGGTAGTTTTCTCCGCATGCAACATTCTTCTGTTACCGTCGGCCCCTGTGACGGGCATCGTGGCTGCGTTGCAGATATTGCAATGTTGGCGAAGGATATCCCACTATTTCCTGTTGATCGGTCTTGTTATCTGACTGACCTCGCTGAAGCAAGGCTAGCCAGTCCACACCGCATTGGCTGGGCAGCTATTTTCTTGAAAGCTTACGGAAAAATTGTTCAAGAAAACCCAGCGCTAAGAAGCTGGTTTTTGCCAGGCTTATGGCCACGCATTGCAACAACAAAGCACAATGTGGCAACACTTGCGGTGAATCGTACTGACAATGATCATGAACAACTTTATTGGGCTCGTCTTCATCAACCAGAAACAAAATCGCTTGTTGAAATACAACGATTCATCGATAATTGCCGTACGGGGCCAATCGAGGAACTATTCAAACGACAGCGTGAACTTGAACTACTACCAGGTTTTCTCCGAAAAGCCGTCCTCCGTTGGAATCATCGATCAGGATCTCATAAACGCTGCTCTCGTATTGGCACATTTAGCCTCTCGACACTCGCAGGCTACGGTGCAAGCAATCACTTCCATCCAACACTTTGCACAACCAGCATTTCATATCGTCCAATTGAGGCTGACGGCAGGTGCTTGATTACCCTTATCGCTGACCATCGCGTTATTGATGGCGCCGTCGTGGCAAGAAGTCTAGCTCATCTTGAAAAAGTTCTTCAGCAAGAGATCATTCATGAGCTTCACTCGCAGAGGCATCCACTTGCAACTGACGAGACTCCTTCAAACGCCGCCTAATTTCAGCTACCCGTTCTCCAAGGTCTCGCTCTAAACCACGATTCGTCGGCCGATAATAACATCGCTCGACACCTAAATATTCTTGTTTTGCAATCGCATCAGGTGCATCATGCGCATAGGCGTATCCTTCACCGCGACCTAATCTTTTTGCTCCGGCATAGTGCTTGTCCTGCAGGTGCCTCGGTACTGGCAAAACAGATTTTTCACGAACATCATGTCGCGCTTCTGCAATAGCTCTCGTACACGCATTGCTTTTCGGAGCTAACGCAAGATATGAGACAGCTTGTGCCAGCGCAAGCTGGCATTCCGGTAGACCTACAAATTCAATCGCCTGCATAGCTGCTGTTGCTACAAGCAGTGATCGCGGGTCTGCGTTGCCAATATCCTCACTCGCCAAAATAACTAATCGTCTGGATAAAAAACGGACATCTTCGCCACCTTCAAGCATACGAGCAAGCCAATACATTCCTGCATCTACATCACTACCACGAATGCTCTTGATTAGCGCACTTGCGCAGTCATAGTGTGTATCTCCAGAGTCATACACAATTGCTTTACGTTGAACACTCTCACGGGCTAGTTCTTTTGTAAAGATTAATGGACGGTCACTTGATGAGAGCACTCCGACTTCAAGCCCACCAAGAGCTCGGCGAGCATCACCGTCAGCCGTTTCCACGAGAAACTCGAGGGCCTCCGAATCGAGCTGAATATCTTGCAATCCAAATCCATGTATCTTGTCGACGATTGCATGTCGAATGATCGCTTGTATATCTTCCGGAAGCAGTGACTGAAGTTCAAAGATACGACTCCTGCTTACCAACGCAGGAGTGAGTGCAAAAAATGGATTTTGAGTTGTTGCTCCAATCAGGGCTATAACACCATTTTCAACATCCGGCAGAAGAACATCTTGCTGCGACTTATTAAACCGATGAATCTCATCAATAAATAGACATGTACGACAGGCATCATCCTCCAATCGACGACGTGCACTTTCAATGACATCACGAAGATCTTTCACACCAGACGCTGTTGCAGAGAGTTCGACAAATCGCCTCTTCGTCTCCGTGGCAATAATTTCACCGAGAGTTGTCTTACCGACCCCAGGTGGTCCATAGAGAATGATTGATCCAAGCCTATCTGCCTCGATCAAGCGTCTCAACAGTTTCCCCGGGCCAATGATCTGGTTTTGGCCAACATAATCAGCCAACCGTCGAGGTCTCATTCGAGCTGCAAGAGGTGCTACCCGCTCAACATTCTCTTTTCGCTTCGCACTAAATAAATCGGGCATACTGAGCACTTAATCCTTATCATAAATTACGACAATTCTGGTAAGAACCTCATCCGACCAGATTATGCATACGACAGAACGTACTTGACGCTACCATACACAAGGAGGATTGCATGGGATTTCGGACACTTCGTCAATGCGTCGAAACTCTTCGGGAGGAAGGGCAACTCATTGAAATTGATTGCCCAATCAACCCTCACCTTGAAATAGCGGAGATTCAGCGGCGGCTCTTTCGGTCTGGAGGCCCAGCACTTCTCTTCCGATCTGTTTTAGGCACGCAACATCCAGTTCTTATCAATCTCTATGGCACCCAAAAGCGAGTCGAACGATTATTTTCAGATACTCTCGATAGAGTTCGGCGACTCGTCGAACTTAAGATAGATCCCGCAGCTGCTATCCAGAGGCCATTACGATATTGGCGAAGTCCACTTGACGCAATAAGCATGGTCCCGCGACAAGTTCGTAAAGGAAGGGTTCTCAATCGTAATATTCCTCTGGCAAGCCTTCCGGGGGTCACCGGTTGGCCTGGCGACGGTGGGCCATTCATCACCCTACCGGCTGTTTATTCAGAGCACCCTGACGCCCCCTCCCTAAAAAACTCAAACCTTGGCATGTATCGGGTTCAACTACGAGGCAACCGCTACGAAGAGAACACCGAAGTTGGTCTGCACTACCAGATACACAGAGGGATTGGGGTTCACCATGCTGCAGCTATTGCCAAGGGGGAGCCGCTGAAAGTCTCAATCTTTATCGGTGGAACTCCTTCCATGGCGGTTTCAGCAATGATGCCATTACCTGAAGGGCTTTCCGAACTTGCATTTGCAGGCGCCTTAGCAGGTCATCGCATTCCGATGATACACAGGAAAGGACGTCCATCAATTTATGCTGACGCTGATTTCGTAATCGAAGGCACAATCACACCTGATCTAACAAAGCCTGAAGGCCCATTCGGAGATCACCTTGGATACTATGCTCGGCAGCACGATTTTCCGGTGATGCGAATCGATAACGTATGGCAACGAGAAGATGCGATCTGGCCTGTTACAGTTGTTGGCCGGCCGCCTCAAGAAGACACCTTGTTTGGTTGGCTTGTACATGAAATCACTGGCCCGATCATTCCAACCGTATTACCGGGAATTTCAAGCATTCATGCTGTCGACGCCGCAGGTGTTCATCCACTTCTTCTTGCAGTCGGAAGCGAACGTTATTTACCTTGGAAAAATTCCTCTCGGCCAGCTGAGCTACTCACCCAAGCTTCAGCTATTCTTGGCCAAGGACAACTTTCACTGGCCAAGTATTTATTTATTGCAAATCAATCAGACGACCCCAACATAAAAGCTAGTGATATCCAAAGTTTCTTCAATCATGTCCTGCGACGGGTAGACTGGAGACGGGACTGCCATTTCCACACGGAAACGACAATCGACACCCTTGATTACACTGGAAAAGGATTTAATAACGGATCGAAACTCGTCGTGGCCGCTCGTGGCCAACCAGTAAGAGAACTGCCGACTGAGATTCCTCAGGACATCCGGCTCCCTTCTGGTTTCTCAAAACCCACTGTATGCATGCCTGGAGTACTTGTCATAACTGGGCCACTCATTCAACCACGACCGTCGCTTGAAACTCCTGACGAGAAAGCGATTTGGGGCACAATGGGGCAACACGCCCAGTGGACAAAGGACATCGAACGATTTACGAGATTGATTCACCAGACTGATGACATAATGAAGTGGCCTCTCATTGTGGTCACAGACGACAGTGCATTTAGTGCAGCAAATCTAGAGAATTTTTTATGGGTCACTTTTACCCGTTCGAACCCAGCAACTGATGTTCACGGTATTGGAGAGACAACACATCAAAAGCATTGGGGGTGCACCGGACCACTTGTTATTGACGCTCGACTAAAGCCACATCACGCGCCACCTGTCGAGGAAGACCCTACTGTCGTAGCAAAAGTTGACAGCCTTTGTAGTAAGGACGGGCCACTTGCTGGCATTATTGAATGACTGGATCTCAGTTATTTTAAACCGATTACGATGTACTTCAGAAACTCAAAATTGTTTGTTATGTACCTGAAGGTATCTCGCTAATACGTACTCGTGTCGACACTGAGCGATGACCAGTTTTTCGCCGATAGTTTTTACGGCGACGAAACTTTTGAACATAGATTTTTTCACCCTGAGAAAGACCGATGACCTCTGCTTTCACAACTGCACCATCAATCATGGGGGCCCCTAAGTGCAGTTTGCCTTCTTTACTAACTGCAAGCACTTTGTCAAAAACAAGTTCACTACCGGCATCAATTGGCCGGAAATCAACTTCGAGTTCTTGGCCTTCAGAAACACGGTATTGCCGTCCTCCATCCGAAACAATGCAGTAGTGATGTTCACTACCAGAAGCAGAGCCTGTTGTTGGAGTCTCTGGGGATGTCGATTCAGCAGCCATCAAAAAACCTCAATTCGTATAGTCTAATACCCATAACGGGCTTTTTAAGTGTAATCCGTTTGTGAAAAAATCCAGCCTCATGCATGGAGCACGGGAGTTTGACACTTTCTTCACTTCTTTTGGTCGGTGTTTATGGAAATCGCACCGTTCGCCCACTGGCTTCCCATGCCTCAATTCCGAGGTGTTCTGGTGACGCAGCGTCTTGACCTATGATATGGAGTTCGACTTGAGAAACGTCTTCGAATTGAGCAATCTCTCGTCGCTTCCTGTTATTTATCCACGTTGCCACTTCGTCATGTACCGTAATCGTCAGACGTGAAATATCGTCACGTGTTACTGACAATTGCAACATTCGCATAACCTCAATTGCCATACTTTCAGCAGTCTTAGCCATTCCAGTGCCTAAGCATGTAGGGCAGTCCCTGAAAACACTTTTTCGAAGTGAGGGACGGATACGTTGACGTGTCATTTCAATGAGGCCAAAAGGGCTTGTACGCAGAACCTTTGTACGAGCTCTATCTCGCTTCATTGCATCGTGCAAAGCTCTTTCAACTCCACGCCGATACTTTTCTCTCCGCATATCAATGAAATCATTCACGATAACACCACCGAGATCTCTCAAGCGTAACTGCCGAGCGATTTCTTTCGCTGCAATCAGATTCATTTGATAAGCGTTCTCTTCTGCTGATTTTTCAGTTCGAAAACTACCTGTATTAACATCGATAGCAACCAACGCCTCGGTCGTATCTATAACGATAGATCCCCCTCCTTTGAGAGGAACTTTATGCTGATGAATTCGGCTTATCTCTTCTTCCAATCGATAACGATAAAATAATGGCTCTTTTCCATCGTAAAACTGCAGTCGACTCGCGTACTTCGGCATGACTAACTCAAGGAACTCTCTGGCTCGCTCATACGCAGCTCGATCATCAATAAGGATTCTTCCTACATCTTCAGTAAACATATCTCGGATCGTCCGAATAATCATGTCACTTTCTTGGTAGATATCGATTGGAGCAGAGTACTTTCTCATCCGTTTCACTATGCTCTTCCAAAGCCGAAGTAAGTACGCCATGTCCCGAGCCATTTCTGACTTTGTGCGTTCTGTACCTGCTGTCCGAACTACGAATCCAACTCCCTTAGGTGGCTTAAGTGCATTCATAACCCCCCGAAGAACTCGCCTTTCTTTCTCATTATCAATTTTCTTTGATACTCCAACACGGCCAAGTGGTGGCATGAGCACTAGGTAACGACCAGGGATGGAAATATAAGTAGAGAGCGTAGGGCCTTTTGTGCCAAAGCCTTCCTTAATCACCTGAACGAGTAACTCATCACCACGCTTCAGAATATCCTGAATCGGAGGCTTGACCCGTGGGCGGTCACCAATTCTTGGCTTCCGATGTCGATCAGAAGGCCTTCCACCATTATTCGTTCCCTCAGAAGATGGTCTGGCCGGATCAGTTAATTCAAAAGCTTTATCCGGATCGAGGCCACCCTGGCGATAGTATTGCGGCTCTATATCACTGATATGAAGAAATCCATTTCGCCCAACACCAAAGTCAACAAATGCAGCCTGTATGGAAGGCTCTATATTTACGACCTTTCCTTTGTAGATATTGCCAACAAGGTTTTCCTGGCTTGTTCGTTCAACATAGAGTTCTTCAAGTACACCCTCCTCGATAATTGCGATGCGGCATTCTTCAGCCTGCGTCACATTAATAAGCATTTCCTGCTTCATAACTATTCTTTCCTTCTATTGATCCGCCAATTCAGGGGCGGCACGAATTTTATGCGATAGTCTCCGCAAGAAGACGTCGTTTCTGATCACGTAAAAAGGCCTTCACGTCCCGGGCACTATTCATTTCAAGCACCCGTTTTGCGACAGCCTGACAATCGGCGATTGATACGCTTCGAACCGCCTGTTTAATTTCTGGTATTGCTGCAGCAGGTACACTCAGTTCACGAAGCCCAAGACCAAGTAACAACTGAGTGTACATAACACTTCCACTCATCTGACCGCAGACACTCGCAGATACTCCGGCCTGAGCCGCAATATCCAGCGATCTCTTCAATAACCTAAGCACTGCTGGATCACACGCACTGTAAAGATCTGCGACATCTTTATTCCCGCGATCAACAGCCAAGGTGTACTGAATAAGATCGTTTGTTCCAACAGAGACAAAATCAACTTCCTGAATGAACGCATCGAGCATCATTGCAGCAGCAGGCGTCTCAACCATCATTCCGATCTTGAGTTTTGGATTAAAATCAATGTCATGCTCAGCGAGATCTTCCATGACATCTGTCAAAACCAATCTCGCTTGGCGCAACTCAATAATTGTTGAGACCAAAGGAAACATGACTCGCACGTCGCCATGAGCGCTCGCTCTAAGAATTGCTCGCAACTGAGTCCGAAACATGGGTAATTGCCGTAGTGACAGGCGAATACTCCGCAGCCCAAGACAAGGGTTTCTTTCCTCTTCGGGACTTTTTTCAGTGAGCATTTTATCCGAGCCCAGATCCAACGTTCGTACCACCATCGGCTTACCATCAATTGCGTCTATGACTTTTCTGTAAGCATGATAATGATCTTCTTCGCTTGGCTCGTGCTGGCTCGTAAGGTAGAGAAATTCTGTTCTATAGAGGCCAATTCCGTCACTGCCTCGTCGCATACACTGCTCTACTTCTTCGGGAAACTCAATATTCCCTCTGATCTGCACTCTCACGCCATCAGTCGTCTCTGCCGGCAAGTCTCGTAATTGTCCGAGGGATGCTGCAACGGTCTCGGCTACTTCAGCCTCAAGCCTGTAGCGAGCAATGGTTTCTTCATCAGGCTGAAGAATAACAACACCTTGGTTGCCATCCAGAATGACAGGCTCACCACCAGAAACATCTGCCAAGAATGGCCCAATACCAACAACAGCAGGTATCTCAAGCCCTTCGGCAACAATCGCTGTGTGGCTACCCGGACCACCAAGTTCGGTCGCAAAACCTTTCACGAATCGTCTATCAAGATTTGCGGTCTCACTTGGTGTCAGATTATGAGCAAGAATTACAACTGGCTCAGAAATCGAAGCCAGTGTTTCTCTTCGCTGCCCTAAGAGATTTCGTAGGAGACTTTTTTCAATGTCATAAATGTCGTGTGCACGCTGCGCGATATGGTTATCAAGTTTTTGAAAAACCTTGGCATATCTTCGAAGTGTTCGGCTCACTGCATATTCTGGCCACCAATTACGATCTCGAACTGCGCTTGTAAGTTCCTCCTGCAGACGTTGATCATGAAGCATCGCCAGATGAGCATCAAAAATAGCGGCATACTGCTCACCAAGTTCACCCCGAACCGCATCACGGTTTTTTTTTATTTCGGCAGTAGATTCAGCAACCGCATTGGACAATCGCTGGAGTTCAGTATCAACAGCACTTCGGGCGACGAAGCGTCTTGGAATACGAAATCCCTCACTGTCGAGAACGAGTGCCTCGCCGATTGTTACTCCCGACGAGACCGCAATACCTTGTAATTTTAGCATGGGCGCCGGCGACAAAGGCGACATCCGTTTTCGTAGGGAGATCGGTTAGCGACAATATTGCCTCAAACAACGATCAACATCCTACTTTTCGGGCGCCTCGTGTCGCGCGTCTCCTTTTGTTATTTATTTGTCAGCAACGCCTACCGTCAAGAAGGCGTCAACCATATTAAGATAAAAAACCAGTAGGAACCGGCTCGTTATCAACTGTTTGTATTCCTCTCAGCAACACTTTCGCAGGTTGCTGTATTTATCCTGGCCGAACTGCCAGAAACATGTCTTTCCTGTTGTGTCTTTTCAGTGTTTGTTATTGTACTTGATTCGTTCGAAGCAAATTTTTTATTAAAAAGATTCCCGATCGCATCAAGTGCCTCACGAGCATCCGGACCAGTTGCTTCAACCACTAGGTGCGTGCCTTCTTCAGCAGCTAAGGTCAGCAGATCCAGGATGCTTTTGCCATCAACCCGCTGCGATTTTCCAATGAATTCAATGCGTGACTCCCACCGCTGGGCTTCTCTTGCCACCAAATCTGCTGGCCTGGCATGCAAACCTTGCTCATTGGTAACAATAACCTCACATGAATGAGTCTCATCAATCGGGTTTTCTGTGCGTCCTGTTGTCATCCGTTTTCTACTTCAGAGGTAATGAATTCTTTGCTCTGGGTCGATATTACGAGGCTATGCTCTGAGCATCTGCATCTTCTAAGAGACGCCACACCTCCTGTGGCCCACCTGCTTCTTTCAACGTCTTACAGAAAGCATCATCTCGCAATTGCCGAGATATATTTTCCAAAGCTCTTAAGTGATCTCCGGGTCGATCGGGAGGAGAAACAAGAAGGAAAAAGAGTTGAACGGGTTCTCCGTCTAGACTCTCAAAATCAACGCCACGTTCACTAATTGCAACTGTCCCAACAAGTCGGCTTACGCTCGGATGTTTTGTATGGGGAACTGCCACTCCACGTCCAATGCCCGTACTACCAAGGTCTTCACGTTTCATAATTGCCTTGACAATACTGTCCATTTCACTTGTTGCAATTTTTTCGGCATCGACTAAAGACTGCGTCATCTCGCGAATAACGCCTTCTTTTGAGTCCGCAACAATACTTGGGCGAATTGCTTCGACCGAAACAAAATCTGAAAATTTCATAGCTGTTTTGTATCTACTCCGATGAGATCAACTTCTTCGGACTGTTTGAACGTTCTTATGATCACGCACTTTTTCTTTATGCTTCCGCAATTGCTGCTCTAATTTCTGTACTGCACCATCAACGCTCCGCCACAGGTTCGGTGAGATCTCATGACTTACAAGATCATGAAAATGCTCTGCTGATGCAATAATTTCAACTGCCGGAAGAGATGTATTAGCAAGATCAACTGTGACACCCAAGGAGGTAATTCGATCGAAATACCTCTTCAATCGCGAAACCTTTGCAGAAATTTTTGACTGCGAAGCAGCGCTTAGATGGCCATGTCTAGCGGAAACGTTGATCTGCACGAAATCAATCCCTTCTGAACAGTATCCATGCTATTGTGCGATGCTTTTGCTCAATCACTGATAGCACTTGTTTATTAAAGTCACCCAAGGCAAATATTCGTGAGCGACGTCTTCTCCTTGCAGGATATGCTGCAGGGCATCTGATGAACCACGTCGTGACGAGGTTAGCGTCTGCCAAGCGTCCGCAAACCATGTCCTTCTAATCAATAAATCATAAACCAGCCGGAGTACTGGGACAAACGCCTGCTGTTTCACCGGTTCAAAAAGAGAAATCTAGCTATTTTGCATCAATAGGGGCCGCCGTGCGATCAGAGGGATTGCCGCACGAGAAGTCCCTGCTCATATCTCTGCCGCCACCAATCGCTACCCTCAGCCAATTGCTCTTCATTCCAGTCCGCTCGATATTTTGCTACATCCGAGGGCGTTTCCACAAAAAGTTCACGCAACCACTGGATCGCATATCTTCGAAAAATAATATTGTCATCCTCAAGCAACTCGATGAGCTTTAATGTCTGGATATCGAACGACTCTAGGTGGAGTGTACGTGTCGCTAAGCCGACGATAACGTCTCCCTGATCTGGATTTACATGCTCTCGCAATGATTTTTTTACTGCCAGCGACAACGTCTTGTCGGCCAATGCAGCAGGAATGGATTGACTTTCGAGTTGTACCCACAGTTCCGCAGATGGACCAAGACCTGGTCGTGGAGAAGCAGCTAACAGTTCTACGACTTGATCATACCAACCCAGTAAAGCAAGTGTTTCGGTAGCAATCATGCGATTCTCAATTCGAGAACTATCCGACAATTCAATTAATGACTTCAGAAGTGGCTGGGGTTGCGTGATCGCTTCAGCAAGAGCCTCGCTTGCTGACTTCTCAAGTCTCGTAAGTGATCGCATTGATACTGCCCACGGTGGAAGAGAGTCTACAATCCGACGACTTGCTTCTAACGGACTGGTTTCTGACCATTCAAGAATTTCTTTGGGAGCCAATTGAAATTCCTCGGAGAGCCCCCGGAGTGGCCTTGCCACAGCAAGTCCTCCCGGCTGTGTCTGCCTCCACAGCACTGGCCTCTCTTGTGCGATGACTCTCGCAACTTGAATCTGCTTTGTTTGCCTCGCTGCCAACATGTTTTCTGGGGCTCTAGCAACATTGATCGCCACACTACCTGATAGGCCAGACAAAATGATTCCATTGAGTCCACCAGCAGCGATGCCAATTTGATCGGTATCATTTCCCGAGCGGATTATGATACTTCCGGAAAGCAATTCAATGCGTGGCTTCTGAAGACTATCCAGTTTAAAGATTGCATGTGTCCGAGGTTTCATCCGAACGGTCACACCACCTACATCCAGCACAGGGCTCAAGCCGGGAGGCACTTGAATCTCTTCGTAAACCCCAAGCGTTGATTCCGCCGGCAACGCCAGCCAACCATCCAACTCATCTCGATTTGTAAGTCGATTGCGATGAAGAACAGCAGCCCATCCAATATTCGCGTCACTCTCCAAAAACCCTAAAATTGGCTGTTCAAGAATTGAAGCGGGGGCATCACTATTCATACCACCCATATCAGCATCTTTATCCACCGAGATGGATGGAACATTGGGTACTGAACCCGCAGGCACTCCTATAGCCATGGCTGTCCCCTGAGGCACCTGGACATCAGTGACCATTGACGACTTCGATGCCGCAACCGTTCCTACTGCTGGGGAAGCTGACTCTTTTTGAATCGGAACTTCTTGAATTGATTCCTGTGCTGTTGCATTCTCCGGAGCCTGAGGCTTTACCATGTTGTCACTACTGACCAACGGTTCAACGGCTGGCTGAACAGCTACTTCATCAGACAATTCTTTAGAACGTTCGTTCGCATCAATAGCCTGTCTAGGTTCTGCAACATTTTGAGAGCCCTCATCAATTCCTTGCATTGATAGATCTGGTGACAGCGGCTGTTGAAGTGCCTGCTGCTGAACGGCGTTGTTCCCAAAAGTGCTAAATAACTGAAAACCAAAGACACTCACAAGCAGGAAGAGCAAGGTGACCGCTACAATAATTGCGAATGGTGCAACGCGTTGCTTTTTTTCCCGTGATTCCATTACACATTGTGATATTTCAGCATGTGGTTTTGCATCAATTGCGTCGAGCTCTTCACGTATCGAACGAGCATTGTATACGTCAGTAACCTGCCCTTCCTGGCTTAGTAGCAGAGAAGCCTTTGCTTCTGTTAACCCCACCAACATCTGACACTCGTTTAAAGGCAATACCTCTATTAGCTCTTGCTGCCCGAGCATCTCTGAAAGAATATGGTGGCACTCGGCTGCCTCACACAACTGCACATCGGATTCGATACAATTCGACTCAAAGGGACCAAGGCAGTCCTCCGCCAAGGCATTGTCTAGGAATTCTGCCATGCTGTTTGCGCTTGCAGCCAAACCAGTTGCATCGACTTGCGGTGATGGCATATCAAGATTTCCAAGCACTCTTTCAATTCGTTGCTCAATTTCTTGGGCAGCTACATGAGACAAAACTTTTTCATTAAGATCTCGCTGATCTGCCTCCGAAAGCATGTGATCTCGCCACGCCAAGAGAGTTCTCACGGTCAATCGCATTTTGAATGCCTCAAATCTGGTAGCCGTAGTGCAAGATTTCACCAACGAAGAACCCTACGCTAATAATCATTCGAATAGTGGTAGTTATTCAAATTGAGACAACGTGTGTTCACTACTTGTATTAGTGTCGATTCCCGAGGAAATCCGTACAAAAAACACAACTTCTTTTACTTCCTCGTAGGAAACACCGGTTTTGCAGTGAAGGCGAACCATACGAGGAGTAAATCCGTAGAAAATACCCGGCAAATCTCCCTAAACCATCCGTTGGCTAAAAAAATGCTTCGGTCAGCAAATCGCTCAATTCGAAGACCTGAAATGAACATATCTCACAGCACTCTTACTTCGATTGAAAATCTAAGAGATTCTGCATTGCTAAGGCAGGCATCCGGATATATTGAACTCGCCGAATTCAACATGACACCAGAGAATAGTGTTTCACCACCAGCAAAAAAATTGCTGCAGAATGCTATCGAACTACTCGATCGACTCTCGCCGGCACACGACTCAGGAAATGCCCTGATTCTACGAGCTGAAGCACTTCGAGCACTTTGTCACTTTTCTGATGCCCTCCCCTACTATCAACGGTTAGTTTGCAAAAACCCCCATTCAGTGGCAGGCTGGCTTGGGTTTGGTTGGTGCTTGAAGCGATCGGGGAAACTCTCGGAGGCGATTGACGTACTTGCTGATGGCATGAATTATTGTGATAAGGAGCCGGCACTTGCGTATAATCTGTCTTGTTATCACTCACTCGCCGGCAATGTCCGCACTGCAGTTGAATATTTGACCAAAGCGATTGCCTCGGATAATCGCTTTCGATCGCTCACTAGTTACGAAAGTGACTTCGATTCCATTCGTAATGACCCACAATTTGTCGCCGTGATCGAGCAGACTGTATAACAGTTCATGTTGAGCATACATGGTTTCTGCTCTGCAAGCCCCCTTCACCAATTATTCAGCTAAAGCAATCATTCAGCTAAAGAAAGTTCGGTTCTGAATGTCATGACAAATCCGGCACTCCAGGAAGTCATCGCTCTTCTGGGTCATCCGGCGGCGGGTAATCCTGCACAGTTTCTTTTCGAAAGAGTTGTTGCACGCGACTCACTTGATTGGAAATTTTTAACTCTCGAGGTGGCACCAAGTCGTCTCGCAAACGCGCTCATTGGTGTTTCAGCAATGGGCTTTTGCGGCTGTATGCTTGCTCCCCCATTACAAGAGCCTGCAATTGGTTTAACCACATCAGCAAGCCCGGCCGCTAAGTTTGCAGGGGGCTGCAATCTTCTTGAATGCACGAAGGATGGTCAACTTATTGGACATCTCACACTTGGTCGAGGTGCATTAGATTCAATTCGATTGCACGCCGACCCAACAACAGCGAATATTCTTCTCCTCGGAACAAATCTTCTGTCACGTTCCCTTGCGCTCGAATTGACACTTGCAGGAACTTTGGGCATTACGATTGCTGATCCTTGGGATGCACAAGCTTCAGTCCTAACAGACGCTATTAATGCAATTGAAGGAGGCAATGCGAGAACTGTTGAAGACGCATTGACTCTGTCTTATGAGTCTATAGATATCGTGATTGCCACAGAAGAAAATCGACCCTTACCAACCGAATTTAAATTACCAAAATTTCGTGAAGATCTCGTTGTTGTCGACACATCACTTGACCCAAAAGCCTCTTCAATAATCAAGGAAGCTACAGCTGCAAACTCTTGCCAGATTGATGGTCTTGAAGTTACTGCTGCTACGATGGCGATTAACTATCGTGACTTAACAGGTATTGAACCCGACACCGAAGCTCTTCGGGAAGCACTTGATGAGTTTCTTGATTACTAACTGATTGTGACGTCCACTTCAGAACCCTGCAAAATTATCCCGTAATTCGGTTGATTTTTTTGATGACTGCAGTTGCACTGCTGCGAATTTCTGCGACAGGATCTTCCCTTAAATCCTTAATCAGCGTGATAACGCCTGTAGGCGGTGGCTGGTTTGTCGCGTCAACGAGCATTGTCACACCACGCAAGGCATTCACAACTACAAGAGCTCGCTTATACCGCTCTGATTGCATCTCATCAGCGGATGCCTTGTTGCTCAATACAACATCTTGAAGCGACAACATCTCAGACAGTGTCTCATATGCATCTGTCTGCCCCAGCCTCGCCAAGCCGAGTGCCGCATTCGACCGAACGTCACTTGCCGGATCCCCCATTAATCGAAATAGACTCTCAACGCTTTTTTCTCCCCCGAGAACACCTAATGTAAAACTGCATGCATTTCGCACACCCGAATCGGTCGACCTTGATGCATCTACAACTGCATCAACAACATTGTCCTGTTCTCTGAAAGATCGGCCTGTGTTTTCTAGATTAGCCGATAGGACCGCCAAGGCTTCGACCGCTGCTTGAGTCGTTGCATCGTCATTTGTTTCCTTCACTCGCCGAACAAGTGCGGGCGCTGCCTCCGGTACGGTAAACTCTCCTAACGCTCGACACAAATAAAGCCGCAATGTTTCTGATTGCTCACCAATCCGCCCGCTATCAACTTCATCATCAAGAATGCTACCCAATTCAGAGGCCATTTTTGTATCTGACTTAAGCCCAGATCCATTTGGACCACGAAGATCATTTGCCAGATTGAGTGCTGCCTGCCACCGGCCTTCATTGGCTCGGCGAAGCGTACGTACGTACGCCTGCGGGTCATTCCCAAGGTGAGCTAACCAATGAAACGATAACCAGACACAGACAATAATGGCTACGATAATTCCTGGAACAAGAAATAACTGGACCAAGAAAGCGGCACTTGGAGGTTCAACAGGCGGGAGACTATCGTCAGGATTCATTTGTTGATTTTGAGACGTTGCCATGAATTATAGATCTGAAAAGTGAGTGGATAAATCTGAAGGGTCTTTGACGATGTGGCAATGACGGCCACGCTTCTGAATACCTAACATGATAGACTCTCCATCTAGAAGGTGCCGTATTGTGACAAAAATAAACGGAAGTAACGCTCAGTGGCTTGATGAATCAAGCCTTCCCCCACTGATTACCGCTGCCGAACAGCTTGCCGTCGACGAGGCATTCTTAAATGAGGCCGAATTGGGCTATTTGAAGAATCCTGTAGTGCGTACGTGGCAGGCAAGTGCTCCCGTAGTCATTCTCGGCTCATCAAGCCAATTACACAAAGAAGTGAATTCTGATGTCTGTGCCAAACGTAACATTCCCGTGCTACGCCGGCCGAGTGGTGGTGCAACGGTCATTCTCGGTCCTGGCTGTGTTATGTGGTCTGTCATAGCTCCCTTTGAAGACGTACCGACACTTGATGCTATACATGCCTTCATGCTCGAACCTCTGGCTGCAGCACTTTCCGAAATAGGGCCACCTGTTGCACGAGAGGGGACTTCTGATTTAGTCATCTCCACTGCTGATGGAGTTAAAAAAGTTAGTGGAAATGCTCTCCGCGTACGAAGACACAGCGTCCTTTACCACGGTACTCTTTTAGATTCATTTCCGCTCGGACTTGTTGGACAACTCCTTCAGCATCCGCCTCGAGAACCGCAATATCGAATGGAAAGACAGCATGACAAATTTTTGGCCAACCTCTCGATTGGTCGCAAAAAAATTAACAAGGCGGTACAAACTGCATTTTCCGCTTGGACTTTCAGAACAAACTGGCCGCGTGATCAGGTCCATAGACTCGTAGAATCACGATACGGACAATCTGACTGGACAGAACGCCTTTGAATTCTGCAAAAATGATTGCCTTCGAATACCCTGCATGTGCTCTCTCCGTGGATCAAGTTCCCCAGAAATGTTCGTCCAGCCCTATTTTCGAAGCCCTATCATCACTTGTGAGAAGATGGGATGAGATGGGGGATCAGGGCGAATAATCAGGCTTGGCTTGTAAGCGTGATTCGACTTCATCAGCTATGCCGAATTTTAATTAGCGGCGAGTAGAAGATTAGTCAAAAACTAGACTTCCGCTAGGGCAGGTTACAACGCTACGGTTTCCAACTTCCGGTATGACATGAGGTCATCCAGGTTTTTATCGCAACAGGAGGTTGCTGCAATGCATTTACATTTGAACGCCGCGGATGTGCGAGACATGGTAAGCCGTCTGTTTGTAGACCTCGGTGCAGAAACTGAAGATGCCGTCGATCTGCAAGAAAACATTCGTATCGATCGAGGCCGTTGTGTTGCACGGTGCTATCGAGTAACAGAAATGTTCGCAATGTGGCTAATCGACTGTGGCGTTGTGCAGTTTTATAACGCTGATGGTGAAATGCTTCATACGGTCAATCTTTTCAACGACCTGCAACCGCAGCGAGTTGCCGCATAATGCGGTCCCTTTGATTCTACGGGGTACGGCCCTCATGCCGACCACTACAGCACCACAACCGCGGCTATCGATCATCATTCCAGCACCTGGAGATGAGGCAACTCTCGAGGAAACTCTCGTGAGCGTCCTTGAAAATCGACCCGAGAATTCAGAAATTGTTGTTGTGCTCGGCTTTGGATATCACGATCCGTGGAGCGTTGGTGAGGAAGTCCGCTTTATTCAGGCACCTATTGGTTCCAATCGTGTCGCGTGTATCAATCTCGGACTCGCTGCGAGTACTGGTCGTATTGTCCATATTTTAGCAACCGGATGGCGTGCAACTCCATTCTGGACTGACGTAGCAGTCGAACATTTCAATAACGAGCAAGTCGCAGCCGTCGTTCCACTTGAAGTTGCATCTGATGACACCGATCGAATAGTGGCGACTGGTATAGAAGTAGGCCGCGGTGGCAGACGCGTCATGCTACGACCACGGGGTGATACCTCACGCGTTCAAGGCTTTCACAAGGAAGATTATCCATCACCCTCTGGCCCGACACTCGAAGCAGGGTTTTGGAGTCGCCAAATGATTGACCGACTCTTGTTTGGTTTTTGTCCTGCGTGTGGCGATGAATATGCAGACGCTGATATGGCGATATCGTTACACGCAACAGGCGGCCGTGTTATTTTTGAACCAACATCAAAAGTTATAGCAGCGCCTGAGCGACATCATCCGCAACCAGCATTCAAAGCTGGTTTATATGGAGAGAGACTTTTCTGGCGATCAATTGCAGCTGAACCGATAATGCAAAGCCTGATGCTACACATTGTCGAAATTCTTCGCCATGCAATAGTACGAGCACCACTTGGCACCCTGCCCATTTTAGTAGGAAGATTCGTAGCACTCCTGCAATTTGGAATGTATATCCCGCGGTTTCGTGAACTCTCGGGACTCATGCAAAGCCAGGCAACTAGAGTAGAACAAAGATCAAATGAAGTCTCCTCAAACTCCAGTCGTCTCCTTCGATATGACGACGGGCATGTCCGCACCAGTCGACCGCACCGCCGCCGGAAAATACAGCTAAAGCGAAGTGCCTGACATTGCGTAGCAACGTTCATAAATTATCGGAAATAGCCTTCGCAGCCTCATCGGCAAATTATCTTCCTTCATGAACACAAGGACATTGACTCGCCTCTCGAAGATTGGAGTAAGTACAATCCTTTGGCCGCATAGGTTTAGCTGATGGATTACGACTCCTTCGGTTCGGGCAACAAACCCCTGAACCTTCATGTCGACAGTTCTATCACTTACATTTATGCTGAACGCATTTGCCTCAGCAAAACGCCTCACAAGGCGAGTGTTTTCTTAGCTGTATTAGCAATGTACCAATACAAAATATCTCGAGCCGTAACTAGAAAATGCTGAAGGAATCATTGACCACAACAATTCTTTCCCAAACCTTATGTTAGCGATGAATAAACCACCTGAAGAGGTACTACTTGCTCTCTTTTTCGTCATGTGTTGGTTCTTTGATACCAAGTGATTCAAGAAGACTAGCATGAGCAGCAATCGCTTTGTTAATAGACGACTGAAGACTGTTAACAGTTGCCTTCGCAGCCTTTGAATCAATCGGTTTTTGAATTGTGATTTTATTGAGATCCGCGTGGTGTAATCGTGCATCCTGCAAATGACCCTCTATTTCTGAAATAGACTCGACGCCTTCCTTATTTTCATGGGCAGAAAGCTGGTTTTTCATCTGACTGAGATGCTGCTGTGTTTTATTAAGATGATTTCCAATTGAATCATGAGCTATACGAGCAACAGATGGATCTACTGTCGTGGTTGTTGAAAGATAATTGCTGTAGTGCTTTGCATGAGACTGAGCACCGTATAAGTGACTATGAGAACTATGACCGTGATATTCTGAATAATATCCAGCTGCTTTTGAGCCTGCATGCTTCCACGACTGGGCACTCGCAGAAGATACTGAAGCCACAGCACAGATACCAATAACTAAAAAACACAGATGACGGAACATGTGGTACCTCCAGGTTAATTAATTCGCAACAACAAACCATTTCTCACCGCAAGAAATTGGTAAATTCACTTTATACTAGATTTTGATTTTTTTCTATCTTTCACCCATCGTGCGGTGTGTTTTCCTTCCAAACACTAATATTGTCCGTCGGATACAGCACCGCAGAAAGTAGCACACCGAAAAGGTATTTTGGCAATGAATATCAAGTGTCATCGAATCCCACTCATTCTGCTGACTGTAATCAGTTTTTTCAGCTCATGCACCGTTTTTGCAACTGAAAATCGACCCAACGTTGTTGTCATCTTGGCAGATGACCTAGGACTTGGTGATATCAGCTTCTACGTTCAAACCATTCAGAATAAGACGCCGGTTGTTGAGACTCCTGCCCTCGATAGTCTCGCCTCAAACTCGCTCTGGTTTACTGACGGGCACTCAGCCACGTCGCTCTGTGCTCCAACTCGTTATGCCGTTATGAGTGGAAACAACAACTACCGTTCTTACGCTCCGTGGGGTGTTTGGAGTACTTTTGGAAAAACTGCTTTTAAACCAGGACATGCAACGCTTGGAACTGTCGCCCGTGACGCTGGCTACAAAACTGGATTTATTGGCAAGTGGCACTTAGGTGGTGACTTCCTCATTCCCGGCCAGACAGAATTTTATCGTGGCCCAAAGAATGGTGATCTTACCGGGAAGGTTGATCTAACTCGGTGGATTTCAGGTGGACCAAAAGATTGCGGTTTTGATTATGACTTTACATCTCCATGCGGAATTCAAGGTCCACTTTATTTGCTTTACGAAAACCAGACGTGGAGTCCACTCGCTGCTGACTCACAAATGATTTATCTCAATGAAGACACTGCCATTCATCCGAAAGACATCACCGACAAGGGGCCCGGTCTGGGCGACTCCCAGTGGGATTCCCGTGAAATGGGCCAGCGACTATCAGCAAAAGCCGTCGACTTCATAACGGATGCCAGCCACGGCGGCAGACCGTTCTTTTTGTACTACTGCTCACCAATGGTTCACCTACCACATTGTCCCCCAAAATTTTTTGATGGGAAAAAGATTATGGGGCAGACACCAACAAACCACCTTGACATGCTTCTTGACCTTGACATGCAGATCAAACGCATTGTCGACGCCCTGCACGCAACTGATGAATACGACAACACCCTGCTCATCATCACCTCAGACAATGGTGGTCTCGCTGATCAGCCCGCTGGAAAAAAAGGCCATCAATCCAACGGCGGATGGAAAGGCAACAAAAACTCTCCACTGGAGGGAGGACATCGCGTTCCCTTCTTCGCAGTATGGCCAGGCCAGATCACTCCCGGCATCACAGAAGAACTGGTTAGCAATCAGGATATTATCGCAACACTAGCCGCCTTAGTGGGTACAAAACTCACGAACAACCAGGCCTTGGACTCAAACAATTTACTTCCATTATTTACGGGCAAGGGACTCTTCAAGAAAAGAAATATCTTTCTGCAGCAGGCAGGCTCACAGTGCGAAGTCATGATTCGAGAAACGCCTTACAAATTAATCATGCAGAGTGATCAGAAACGCACTCACTTCACACCATTAAAGCTTTTTAATTTACAAAATGATCCGCACGAAGACGCAGACCTTCTTGGAATGCCGGACTATCAGCTCATCATGCAGTCGCTTTTGTCGAAATACAAAAATACGGTTGAAACAGAATGTCCAACAGTCCCAAGCCGTTGCGAAAACACTATCGACAGAGAGTGATATTCGTATTTGCATAGTTTCGCCGTTCCCGAATACGTACCAAACCAAAAATTAAAAAAGTAATCTGTCGTACTATCGTGTCCTACCGAATTCTTTTATCCCAAGTCGCACAGAATTGTAATTACATGAACAAGATATTTTTTCAAACTGCATTACTACTTACTGCATTCTGTATAAATTTTTATATTTTCCCTTCAGATATAAGGGCTGAGGTGTACGAGATTCGAGGATATATCATTGGTGACAATGGTGATGAAGCAGTAGTCGATCAGTACCTATCGAATGCCCTGTTACCTTGCCTGAAACGTCACGGTGTTGGACCTATTGGCGCTTTCACGAATGCTCCGAGTGATAAGACCGGGACCAAGACAACCTTTGTGATCATTCCCCACACTGATACCTTGGCAATGGTACAGAATCGTGAACTTGTTCAGTCTGACCAGCAGTATCTAGGTGACGCAGCAGCATTTTTTTCGCATGGCAATCGGGACAAAAGCTACCAGCGGATTTCGAGTGAGCTTTTGATTGCTATGGACTGCTGGCCGAGGGTAAAAGTTCCATCAGGCGTCACCACAAATAAAAATCGTGTGTATGAACTACGAACGTATGAAAGTGCACATGAAAAATTGGGGCAACTTAAAGTGGACATGTTCAATAACGGTGAGGTGCCGATTTTCCTCGACTGTGGAATCACTCCGATTGTTATCGGGCAAGCTGTGATTGGCCCATACACCCCAAACCTTACATATCTGACAATGTACCCCAGTGAAGAATCACGAATTCAGGCTTGGAAATCGTTCCGAGAACATCCCGCCTGGAAAGTTCTTAGTAAGGTGGAAAAGTATGAAGGGACAGTCAGTACGATTCATAAGTATGTTCTGGTACCAAAAGCTTATTCAGAAATGTGACGAAATGAGCCAATCTGCCCAACAGCATCAATCAGATTTGATCGGTTTGGTGAGTTCATTTAAAAGCTTTTGCTCTTCTCCGAATACCTTGCGAAAAGGAGTGTAAATTGTTTCATCCGATGTCCATCGTTTGGGCTCTGGGTCAGACGCTTTCAGCCTCCCCAAGGGATAGTCACGACCAAGCATGCTTTCATCAATTGATGCAGAGAATAGTGCATACTCACGCATTAAATTTTGAAAAATAATTGGTTTTTCCTGAGCAATGCTTTTGGACTCTGTGGGATCGGCTACAAGATCGAACAGTTCCTGAGACTCTTTATTTTGCTTAGACTTCTTTGGGTTTTTGGATGTGTTTAAGACAACTAACTTATATCGCCCGTGAATCCAGGCACCACCACCGTTCCAGCGAAAACCCATCGGCTTATTGCGTTCACTGGACTCACCATCAAAAAGTTGGCACAAACTAACACCATCGTGTACCGGCAGCATGGTTTCTTCAGGAAGCCCCACAACCTCGAGAATCGTTGGAAATATATCGACTGCACCAGCCTGAAATTGGGAGATTTTTGGCTCAATTCGTGACGGCCACTCAATAACAGACGGGACTCGCAACCCTCCTTCGTAGAGCGTTCCCTTGGAACCACGCAATGGAACCATGCCGTCGACCGAGTCATTGAATTGACCCACCGTTGGCTGAAAATCTTTATTCGGCAACCCACCATTATCTGATGAAAACCAGAGCAGTGTATTATCTGCGACACCAAGCTTCTGAAGACCACTACGAAGCGCACCAATACTTCTGTCCATTGCGACAAGTTCACCATAGTGCCTTTGAGCCTGAAAAGATAACTTAGCAAATGGATCTCTGTCTGATTCTAGGGATGCCCAAGGAGCGTGTGGCGTTCCAAACCAAATCACTGTGAATGTTGGTGCATTAGGATTTTTCATAAGCTGTTCCTCAAGGAACCGAAGAGCTTCGGATACAACTACCTCTGAAGAATCCCCTCTCTTTTTTTCAAAAACACCGGCAGGCTTACCACGACGTCCCATCAATGGATCCATATCAAAAAAATTCGTTACCGAAAGCCAGTGCTGAAACCCAAATACGTCTGGGCGGCGTTCATCGTTTGGTAAAATTGGGACCCCAGCTCCTCGAATTCCATTCAAATGCCACTTGCCAAAATGACTCGTAACATAACCGACTTCAGCAAGTGCCTGAGGAATCGTTTTCTCCTGCAAACGTAACGGGTATCCGTGTGACATTACTCCAGTACGCTCATGTGTTCGACCGGTGAGTACCGTTGCCCGAGTCGGCGAACACACCGGACCACCTGCGTAAAAACGATCAAGTCGAAGACCATGTGCAGCCATATCATCAAGATGTGGCGTCTTGAGAAACGGGTGTCCGTAATAGCCTGTCTGCCCCCACCCTTGGTCATCTGCCATCACGAGCACAATATGGGGGCGATCTTCACTATTCTCACGTGCATCACAAACTGAACAAAAGACAACACAGACAGCCATGAGAGAAATACTTAGAGATTCTCTTTGATTCAATACTTTCATCACTCACCCCATTAGATTTTGATTCTTAAAAGTTGACTTGCGAAACAAAATTCAAACGACACGTGGAAGCTATTTATTACTTTACATGTTGCCTTGTATGGCCTTCATTTCCTGCAGCAGTTCGTGCCTGCTCGAGGAGAAACTCGACAACACCAATATATTTTGAATCTTCAAGAAGATTTTCACTCTCCATTAGATCATTTGAAAGATTGTATAGTTCTTGAGGAAACAGTTCCTGCTGCCATGCATAACGATGATCAAGAAAAAGTTTCCACTGTCCAGTAAGTGGTGCTGCATTAGACCGTACCGCAACCCAGGCCCTCTTGTCTGACGTTTTTTTTGACGCCTCCTTGTGATCATTCGGGAAGATTGCCACGCGTGGTTCAGTCAGTGCACACTGCATTGCTGCAAGCTGACTGATACTGTCTTCTGCTCCATACGAATGACCATGAAGTGGTGGAAGCGATTTACCAATTGCTTCAGCTACCGTTGCAAACACATCGTTGAGAGCACACAGCCTTGAACAGTCGCGACCCAGAGTTTCTGCTCGACCATCCCCTACGCCTCCTTGTGGCCAGCAGGCCAGAAACGGCACGCGATGCCCACCTTCATAAATTGACCCCTTATTGCTGCGAAGCGGCCCAGTACAAACTTTTGATGATTGCTCAGCACCGTTGTCACTCGAAAAGAGAAACAACGTATTATCACGTAGCATGTATCCCGGTCGACGTGGGTCAGGTGTTCTGTCAAGAAAATCAAGCAGCCGTGTAATATGAACATCATTTTGATACACAAAATCAAGTCTCTTACTGTTTGTTGATTTGCCACTTTTAAATAAACTAGCACCAACAATAGGATCTTCTCCTAATGCATTAGATGGCGTGTATGGGCTGTGATTCGAAGGAGACGCAAAATAAAGAAAGAATGGTTGTGGCTCTGATGCGGCCTGCTCCAAAAAGTTGAGTGCCATTGCATCTAATCTTTGCCCGACCTCATGAAGCTGATAAGAGCCATCCAATTTTTTCCCATCACCGGTTGCGCCAAGAATCGAGCGTCCATCGATCCAGCCCGGGCCAATTCGTTGCGTCGGGCTGTTTTTCTTCTGTCCATCTGGACCAGAAGTTCCATGACTTCGGGACACCCCAAAAAAAATATCGAACCCATGGTCGAGAGGACCGTCAGCAAGTGGCTGGGTGAGATCAGCATCGTCCCACCCCGTTGCTGCATTCCCTTTTTTATTGCGGTATGTCAGGCCAAGATGCCACTTCCCGAACATTGCTGTCCGATAACCCACAGATTGTAAAAATTCTGGCAATGTAACACGCTCTCGTTCAATAAGAGGAGGACATTGAACACCAAACAGCACCCAGTGTTTGAGTCGAGTCCTCCAACAGTAACGTCCAGTGAGTAAGGCATACCTTGTTGGAGAACACCGACTTGATGGTGAGTGGGCATCAGTAAACCGAACCCCCTCTGCCGCGAGCCTCTCCATGCCAGGTGTTGCAAGCTGCACCATGTCTGCATTGTGAGTCCAATCCTGGTAGGCACTGGTATCTCCGAGCCCCATATCATCAGCTAGAAAAACAACCACATTTGGAGGTTGCTCAATGCTGCTGGATAGCGCAAAACATAAGCTGGGAATACATATAAAAATGACACATAACAGGCACTGTTTCATAATTGCTAAAACTACTTCCAACATGTGAAATACTAAGCAGTATTTAATAAACGAAAAACCCTGACATTTAAATTAAAACATGCATTCACTCTGTCTCAATGTCCTGAAGATTTGTTTTGTTATGCTTCTCTGCTATGCGAATGCAGAAACATCTTATGCCCAAAAGCGATTTGCACAGATCACATTAACATCCAGCGATCATGATGGCATCATTGAAACGAATAGACCCGTTACTCTGACAGCTTCAATCAAAAACAAACTCGATGAAGTTATCAACGGGACAGTCGTGTGGAGCGCTAATTCTCCATGTTTTCAATCACTTCCCCCGGTTCATCAAGCTATTACTCTGAGGCGGCAACAAACGATTGCTCATACATTTTGTTTCTCCATGCCCTGTGCAGGATTTGCAGAAATCAAATGCCAACTCGTTACATCAAAAAACGAAAAAACCGTTTCGGCACGATGTCGTATTGGATCTCACGTGGAGGACATTGGATGCCCACTGACAAGAGAAGCCGATTTCTTCAATTTCTGGGAGGAGTCATTGGCTCAACTTGCATCAACAGCACCCAATTTTCAACTACGACCCAACAAACAACAATCACAATCACAATCACAATCAAAGGTTTCCGTCTTTGAAGTCTCCATGCAAAGTTTTGATAATATATGCGTGCGGGGCTGGCTCGAAATACCAAACCAGGATGGACTTTTTCCTAGTGTTCTTCGAGTGCCTGGTTATGGCCAAAACATGAAGCCTGTTGGTAACCAAGAAGACCTGATCGTCTTTTCTTTCAATCCACGTGGACATGGCAATAGCCAAGATGACATATCTGGAAAACCTGAAGACTACTGGGTTCGAGGACTCGACGATCGAAATACATATTTTTATCGTGGAGCCTATCTCGACTGTGTCCGCGCCGTTGACTTCCTTTGCACTCTCGACAAAGTAGACCAACAAAAGATTGCCGTATGGGGAGCCAGCCAAGGAGGAGGTTTCGCGTTCGCAACCGCGGCGCTTGATAACCGAATTGATCTGTGTGTTGCAGACATACCATTTCTCTGCAACTGGGAGAACTATTTCAAACTCACACACTGGGACGAAATGGACGACTGGCTAAACAAGAAAAAACATCGCTCTTGGGCACATACTCTAAAGACAATGAGCTACTTCGATACAATGAATCTCTGTGACCGAGTCACTTGCAAAACTATCATGAACGTCGGATTACAAGATCAAATCTGCCCACCGACCACAAGTTTCGCCGCGTTTAACAGAGTTCGCGGAACAAAGACCTACAAAATCTACCCTGCGCGTGGGCACGGACTTGGCAAAGAGCATAGGCAGAGCACCTGGAAACAAATCGAGTCCTTTTTTCGTCCTAACAAAACAAGCACTCGATGATTAAAAATTTCGGAACCAATATTTTAAGACAAACACCCATTATTAAGGATATATTTTCCAGAACTCAATTTTTCAAGCCTTAAATTTCTTCTAGACTATTCATTGAATAGAAACCTCAAACATCTCCGCGACCCGACGGCTCTTTACAGAAAAATTACATTCGAACATAAGGGTTATATATTGCCATGACTCGTTTTTCCTTGACCTCTGCCGCACTCATCATCAGCACCCTACTTTTTCATCAAAGCCGAGCGGCTGATCCGCTTCCCTCGAAGGTTCTTACCAAAGAACAACAAGCCGAGCTTACGCCACAGAGTGTTCTCACTGAACTTATAGCTGGAAACAAACGATTCACATCAAATGTCTTGACCGAACGAAATCATTCAAAGCAGGTTCGAGAAGCCTACGCTGGACAATTCCCTAAGGCTGTCGTCCTGTCGTGTCTCGACAGTCGAATTCCTGTTGAAGATGTTTTCGATCGTGGTGTTGGAGATATTTTTGTAGCTCGCGTCGCCGGCAACTTTATCAATGAAGATATTCTTGGCAGTATGGAGTTTGCGTGTCACGTTGCAGGTGCAAAACTCATCATTGTACTGGGCCACACTCACTGCGGTGCTGTACAAGCAGCTATTGATAATGTTCAAGTTGGAAATATCACACCCATGTTGGCTAAGATTCGTCCTGCCCTTAAAACTGCGAAACCGTTTCGTGGCAAGAAGACAAGCGGAAATCCAGAATATGTTGCACACATCTGTCGCGAAAATATCCGTATGGCAGTACGAATGATTCGAAAAGAAAGCACGATCCTCAAAGGCCTCGAAGACGACGGATCAATAGATATTGTTGGTGCCTATTACGACCTTGGATCTGGTGCGGTATCTCTTATCAAATAGATCAGGAAATATTTTAAATAGATCAGAGAATATCGTTTAAGTACCTCAATGCTAACTGTTCAATGAGTTTGTTTACGAACTATCTTTCCTCTTGTTCAATGACAACACGGGCAGTGCTCTCATCTTCACTCACGATAATTTTGATGTACGTTTGCCGATGTCCAGCATTCACATCCATCGTTATATTTTGGCCAGACTCGGTCCTCAACGACAACTTGTATTGACCATCAAACCCGTCAAACACGCATGCTCCCTGATGATCAGTTTCACCCACTACACGAGTAACTAGTTTGTCACTCAAAAGACTTCTTAGTGCTTCGTATTGAGATGTTGGCTCCCCTCCTTCACTAAAAAGTTGATTACCAGTGAATTTCTCATAATTGGCCCAGAGGTTGAGGACTCGAACTGCCGGATGACTAAAACTGGTTGCGGCTACTTGAACGAAATATTCTGCCAGCTTGGCATCAGTCCATTGCCCCGAACGATAACCACCCTCAATTTCACCCTTGATAATCCCGAATTCGGTAATGTGTGTTTTTACCTTACTGTTTTTGTACTGATCGAACGTGTCAATCATCTCTTTTGGGCTCGCCCAGAGACGACGTGGCTTATGGGCATGCATTGATACAAAATCTATCCCCGGATAACGGGCGGTGAGTTCAATAACACTCGGCAAACGATTTTCTTTATTAAACGACCAGCAATCACAGACACCGAGTTCAACGTCCGGAAACTCTTGTCGTAATTTTGAAAAATATGACGTCTGATCAGAGTAAACCTTTGCTCTTTGAATATGGGTGTGCCAATCTTCATTAAAAACCTGAAAGAAATTTACTGCGCCTTGATATCGATGAAGGACTATCCTGCTGTTCTTTAACTGAATTGCTGCTTTCTCGGCATCCGAACCAACAGAAGCAAGCCATTCCGGGTGGTATCCTGAAAGAAAATGCCATTCGACACCGATCCCATGGTTGCCACAATAATCAACCATCGCATCAATTTTTGAGAAGTCATATTCGCCGAAACGTGGTGCATAGTTCTTCCACTTTGTGAGGTTCTCAGGACACGTAAAGTGAAAAATATCATTTAACTGTTTCCGTTTTCTCACACTTTTTTCTGTGGCTAGATTGCAATGACCAAACAGAAATTCATGGCTTTGTAATTCTGCAAAAACCCGACATCTCTCGAACGCGACTCCGTGTTCCGAAACAACCTGTATATGAACGTCGTGTTTTCGTTCTCGCTCTATGCTTGGAATAATGACATCTTGAACAAATCTATCATTGCTATGAAAAAATGCTGAAACTGCTGGGTGAAGAGAAACATCTCTTGGTACCTCAGAGAGCCTGTTCTCGGCACGGATAGAAACGCCAAACAGCAGAAAAAGAAGTGAAAGAACCATACTTTTCTTGAGGCTTCCGCAAACACACTGGCGCATCATATATCCAAACCTTTTTTACCTTGTGTCGTTGGTTGAACATAGATCCCACAATAGAGGATCCCGCAATCGAGCCACCAAACAATTCAAAATCTCATGCCATTAAATTATGACAATAACATCTTACTTCCGTAACGAACACATTCTCCCAGCCCGTAACAGTGATGCACTACGGAACATATACACATCTGAATTTTGATTGATTTTTTTGCACAGAATCAGCTACTTATAGACTGATATACCATTGTTACAGACAATTGTCGTACGCCCTTGAACAAACAAATTCATGAAGCACACTTTTTTTTGGAGTGTCCTTCAAGTTTTACATCACTATGTGAAGTGCATGCTGGATCAGGTGCTGGATCAGGCCGCTCCTTACCTTCAAAATACAAATTCCATGAATCTTGGAAATTCGTAGCGTGCCCACAAACCAAGATTTTAGTCATCTCGAATAGCACGCTCATCACCCACCATTTTATGAAACCGTGTTTCTAAAGCGGCCCGGCGATTTCTCTCTCCAGGAAGATCTTGAGCCTCCGATGGATCTAGGCTGAGGTGAAAAAGCTCAACACACCTCGCATCGCTTCTACCACCTTTCTTTTTTGTGTTGTATTCAAGTATAGCTTTCCAACAATTCATAGAGCCGTTCGTTGCAGTAGCGGTGTATGCTGCCCATGTATTGAAAATCTTCTTTTTATTTCCTTCCCAAGGCCGATTCGATTGAATATAGAGTGAATCTCGTACAAGTGGTCCATCGATGCCATCTGATCTTAAAATTTCAGTGAAATCACAACTGTCGTATGCTTGATTAATTGGTACCTCAATACCAGCAAGGCCACAGATTGTTCGATAGAGATCATGGAGACCTATCATCTGATTTTGTATTTTTCGAGAACCTTGAATGCCTCCTTCCCAACAAAGAATCAGTGGCACCCGGTGCCCACCCTCATAAACAAACCCTTTTTCACCCCGCAAGGGGCTTCCGTCTTCTGAAACCCCCTGGGCATTACAGTGGACGCGTCGTGGAACATCGACACTTTTTTCAATGCGATCCCCACCATACGAACTATTGTCTTTCGCGTCACTGTACAGTGACTGAGACCATGAGGACGCGGGCCCAATAGCAGCACCATTATCACTTGTAAAAACAATAAGTGTGTTTTGAAATAACCCAAGTGACTTCAGTTTTTTCACGAACAGACCAATAGAAACGTCACCCTCTCGAATCATATCTGTTCGTTTATTAATCGTTGTACCGGCAATTGGAATCGCCTCAGCCACTCCAAGATCATTCGTGCTCATTGGATCACGTGTATTAAAAGAAACAGGGGGCGCATAGGGCGAATGGCCTGCCTGTGAACAATAATAAAGAAAGAACGGCTTATCTTTTTCACCAGTGGCTACATGGCGATCGATGAAACCGAGGGCGTCGTGCATCAACAGCGGACCAACAGACTCCGTATTCCAATTGTCCATGGTATAGGCTGTTTTTTTACTATTTTTTTTCGCGGTCGACTTAAAGAACTTGCGGGCGTTTGAGTCATTTTTAAAATACTGCCAGGACTTCAGCAGATCATTCCACCGCACAAGACGATCATTTTTGAAAAACGCATAGGGCTCACTCTGTATGCCTGCTGGAAGTGTCAGCGAATACTCAAAGCCATGATCAAGCGGTCCGTCATAAAAACGCTGACTTACATCTGCGTCATCAAACCCAGTAGCCTGAATTCCATTTGGCCTCAGAAACCTTGAACCCAGATGGCTTTTCCCGAAGAATGCTGTTTTATATCCAGCATGCCGAAGTACGTCAGCCAGCGTTTGTTGATCATGCAGAATCTGACTCCCCGAAAAATGCCCCCAGGTACCACCAGGATTACGACCGCGATAGACGTGATTACCAGTAAGCAGCGCATATCGTGTTGGTGCACAAACAGACGCAGACGAATGAGCATTTGTAAATGTCACACCCAATTCCAAAAGATTATCAAGGTGTGGAGTCTCAAAACCGGATCCATCTGGATTCAGTGCGCGAAGATCACCGTACCCCATATCATCCATAAGAAAGATGAGGATATTCGGTGGTCTCTCTGCCTCACATGGAGAACAGTTTACGGCTACTACACAAAACAAAAAGAAAATACGAAAACGTATTTGTACAACTTTCGTGCACACTCTCATGAACCTCAAAGACAACAGAACTGATGCGGTGCTGAACCGTAACGACAAACCAAGAATCTCAGCAGTTTCAACACTGCCACACTCAAAGACATTCATCCATGACGTGTTGTACTTAAAGACTATACCTAAACCTTAAGACTACCTTCATCACTCATCCATTATTTCGAGAACCCCATCATCTTAGAAGCAATAGATTCGTGTTGGTCTAGAGTAATTTCACACCGACAACTTACTCATTGATCACCACAAAGTATGGCAGCAGTCAGAATCATCTTTTCATCATACCCACTACGTGACTCTCCTTACAGCACATCCTCCTGCCGAATGATCTCCACCCAAAATAGAACTCATCGTAAAACTACCAAAGCCGACCCCTTGTTTTAGGAGGCGGATACATCCCAACTCAACTTGTCACTGTTCGGCTTATAAAAATTCAAATAGACTCAGTCTGAAACAATCTCTGGTTTCATTTTCTTGGGTGGGAAGGCAGCACATGAAACGTTTTGCAAGATACTGCGGCCTCAACCTTCTCGGCTATCTTCTGAGCTTTTTTGGCACTGTTTCTTTTGCAGCAGAACTGCTGCCAACCGACTGGCCACAATGGCGAGGCCCAACACGCAACGGTCATGTTACTGGTGGGCAATGGCCAGATTCTCTGAACGAGAGTCATCTCAAACTAACTTGGCAAGTCGAGCATGGCCCCAGTTACTCCGGCCCTATCGTTGTTGGTGACCGCGTTTTTACAACCGCAACTCAGGAGAAGACAAACGAAGTTGTCTACGCGTATGATCGAACAACTGGCGATCAACTCTGGACAACTGAATGGGAAGGGTCGATGTCTGTACCATTTTTCGCAGCTTCAAACGGAAGCTGGATTCGAGCAACGCCAGCATGTGACGGCGAGATTCTTTATGTCGCTGGCATGCGCGATGTGCTTCATGCGATCGATTGTGAAACTGGCGAAGAAACATGGTGTGTGGATTTCACGAAACGCTTTGATTCGCCATTACCCGCTTTTGGTTTCGCGTCCTCACCCTTAGTACAAGGTGATGCAGTCTTCGTACAAGCAGGGGGTGGCTTTCTGAAACTCAATAAAAAAACCGGGGAAACTATCTGGAGAACTGCAACTGATGGAGGCGGTATGTTTGGAAGTGCTTTCAGCTCTCCTTTTATTACAACATTACAAAATAAAGAACTGGCCCTGGTACAGACCAGAGAATCTCTTAAAGGAATTGATCCTGTGTCGGGCAATGAACTCTGGTCACAGGACATAGAGGCGTTTCGTGGCATGAATATACTGACACCGACGGTTCATAATGAAATGATTTTTACAAGTGCGCATTCTGGCCACTCACAACTCTGGAAACATACCAATAAAAGTAAGTCGCTTGAGGAAATTTGGTCAGGAAAATCACAGGCCTACATGTCCTCACCAGTTATTGTTGATGGGCATATTTACCTGCATTTGCGGAATCAACGAATTGCATGCATTCGTTTAGAAACCGGTGAGGAATGTTGGCGAACAACACCGTATGGCAAGTATCAGAGCATGGCAGTCCTCGGTGACAAGATACTTGCACTTGATGAAGGTGGTGAATTACTTCTTATCAGCGCAAACCCTGATGAATTTCAGTTGCTCGATAAACGACGTGTCGCAAAAAACGATACCTGGGGATATCTTGCTGTAAGCGGCAACCAGATATTCATTCGCCGACTCGATGGCCTTGCCGCCTATACATGGAAATAAAAATCATGTGGCCGTAGAAAAGAATGGGTTTTGGATAGTTCCCAGAAACATTCTGCTCAACGCGACAATGCTTTTGTCAGCTTCAATGTCTCTGACGGAGTCTCTCCGAAACGATCGGCATACTCTTTCGAGAATCGGCCAGCATGCCCATAGCCAACAGCCTTACACGCCCCATTCACAGAATGCACGTGACTTCTCCTGGCTTTAAGTAGTTCCCTAGCCTTATCTAGCCGCATTATTTTGAGCATCTGCTTTGGGCTCATAAAGTAGTGGTCAACAAAACCCTTCTGGAGGGTTCGGATGCTCACTCCTACCGAGTCTGCAATGTCACCCACAGTGATTTCTGTTTCTAGATTGTCACTCATAAAGGTGCGAATGGTCATGAGTGGCATATGACCGATCCGGCCAGCTTCAAAACCTCCTGCTCCCCACTCTCGAATCCCATCGGCAATGCATGCGGCCACAGCCGCCTCCATATGCTTGAAAAAATTCGGCAGCCGCTTGGCACCAACTGTTCCCGATGCCCAATCATCTAATGATTCAGCAAAACCAACGAGCGTCTGTTTCAGAACATTCCTATAAGAACCTTCCAGCGTATAGCCACAACGCCCCCGGAAACCGTCAGGGAGTGACTTGTTTACAAGAGCCATATCAAGGCCATAGAAAATTGCCTGCATAGGAACTGAACGCCACTTGTAATGCTCCCACGGAACCTGAACCACTGCTTTCGTTGCATCTGCAATGAACCCCTTACCATTTACTTCAACTTCAAGATGCCCATTCAACGGAAGAACTAGAAAATATCTCTCTTGAGGAGTACTGGACTCTGCGTGCACTCCTGCTGTGCATGCAAGATAGTCCAGCGATGACTGTTGCAACTCGCAGCGGTTATGCACGAGGTGATATTTTTTCTTACCGTGAACTTTACTTTTAAACGGACCCCAAACAGATGCATTTTTTTTTCGTGCATCATAAATATCTTTTGTATCAACAAAAGGGTAATTCGAGAGAAGAGGTTTCATGCCGGTCGATGCCTGGAGAAATGTACTATTACGATTGGAATTTTAATAGAAACGCTTTTTGGACAATTACATTCTGGATCATTTTTTTCACTGGGAAAATGGCGGTTTTAGAATTTCGCATTTTGGATAGAAACCGACGTGACTGAACTTGTTCAACAGGCAAACGTACTAGTTGTCATAACCTCTGAGCAACTTGTTGTTGATCAAAGGTGCCCCTGGTTCGGCTTGACGGTGGTCAAAAACACCGTCAAGCCGTTTCATTTTTTCAAAACTGCTTTTGAGTGGGCATCTGACAACGTCTCGTCTCTTATTGCTCGACAGTTGTTCTATAAACTCGTACGTAATCTACCAGCATTTCCGAAGGCAATTGACTTTCTACAGTTGGTCCACCTGCCCAATCCGCATTTCTCAAGGCGTAATTAAGAATGATGCGTGCATTCATTTTTTCTGGCACATTTCGCTCCCACTGAAGATCAGCCACCTGGCCGTAGGATCTGTTGCGAACCGTGCCTCCTCGAAAGACGAGATACGGTTCTGACTTCCAGGCTGGACCGTCCTGGACGAGATACCACTTCATCTCACGGTCTGTTACGTGCAGTCCAAACGTGATGAATGAGTAAAAATCAATATGTGAGTGATCAACCTTGATGCCTTCACCAAAGTGTGCCTTGAATCGCTGTTCGTTCACAAAAAAATGGTCTGCTGATCGCTCCTTAACGTGTTGCACATCTAATGTCTTGGGCACTTCATTTTTTCGAAAGTCATGCCACCACAGCCCACTCCAAAAACGAGTTTTTTCACGATTCCCAATAAATTCAAACATATCGATTTCAAGGAGGTCTTCGGGCTTCCAATCACCAACCTTGTTAGACATTGTCCAAAATGCACCATACCCCCCATTGTTACTCGGAAGCTTACATCTCAACTCGAGATACATATTGTTCTTTAGTGCAAATTCACCATGGGTGTGAATACCTCCAGAAGAATACTCAAACGCTTTCTCAGCACTCCATGTCTTTCCAATGACAGGTGGATTTTCTCTTCGCTGAGTAAAAACGAGGAAACCATTACGGAACGAAATGTTTTTCTTTAAATATGTACAGTCCACTGACGTGTTCTGTACATTTTTTTCATTAATCCCGAGGCCCCATATCGACGCATCGAGCACCTCGGCATTGAATTCATCTCCGAATACAAAAGTTGACCCCGGAGGACCTGATTTATCTACATTCTCTGCACGTAGCTGGAAACAACAAGACACAAACAGACAGCAAAAAAAAAGTCGATATGACATGCCAAAAAATCCTCAATGCCAAAAATTCTCTATGTACGGACAGCAACCGTTCCCCTGAATAATACTGATCAGACTAAATACCTTACACAGTCGCGAAGCAATAGATAGCCTTACAGCACATAATTTATTCACCATGACAAAACAATTTTTTCAATCTTCTAGCGTACTTTGCGTACCTCTATCCGTCAGCGTCATCCTCGAACGCAATGTTTACGGCGCGTTCGTACGCAATCATCTGCTTGACGTCTCAACCTCATACTTTTTATAGATCCCAAATGCTCGACCGATCCAATAGACTGCTGGAAAAATTAGGGATTTTACGAGATGTGGAATTTCAAGAACATCGAACTCGCCCTTGTATTGAATTGTGAGATAGGCCGCATCAAACAACGCCGGGGTATTCGAATGACGCTTCGATGTTGATAAAAAAAGGATTGTCATATACCGCTGCAAATTACCAGCAGGTTTTGCCCAAGAATTCATAATGAGCTCAGTGCCACCAGCATTCCAAAATTTATGCGGGACAGTTTGCTCAAAAACAATCTTTTCCTCAGCCGCAAGATATTGCACCGGAAGACCAGGCAACTGATAGGCCATGGTGCCTTGCCTTACCTCAAACCCTTCTGATTGGCAAAGATGTACGTGAAAAATTGGCCCACAACCTGGCTGAACTATTCCCTCAAATACGAGACGAGTGCCTCCGGGTTCGTGGATGCATTCTTTGAAGCGAATAATTTCACCGTGACCACTGTCTATTGTTTGCGGCAAACCTACATGCACTTTCTTGCCTCCGAACCTGTTAGGGTATTACGTAAAAGTAGTGCGCCTATCACCAGCATGGGAAATACATTCATGAGAGCATTTTTTTTTCTTGTTACTTTCTTGAGCATGAATCATCTGTGTGCTGATGATCGTCCTAACATCATCTTCCTCATGACTGATGACCAGAACATACGATCATTAGGCTGCTACGGAGCACCTGGCGTCACCACGCCTAATATTGATGGCCTCGCCAATGACGGTATCGTCTTTGACCGACATTATGACACAACAGCTATTTGTATGGCGTCTAGAGCCACCGTCATGACGGGTCTTTTGGAATACCAGCATGGGGTTAATTTTGGAACTGGCATGGATGGTGATGGACAAATGAGAAATGATGACTGGAGCCAAAGCTATCCAATGCTTCTTCAAAACGCTGGTTACCAAACTGCATTTGCTGGGAAATTTGGATTCACGATTGCGGATGGATCGAAGAGTGGTCGCTACCCTGAAGACGACTTTGATACCTGGGGAGGTGGCGGTGGACAGACATCGTTCATCACGGCACGAAATAAATCGATGAAACGCTATGCGCAAGAATACCCTCATGCAACTCGCTCCTACGGAGCATTTGGGAGAGACTTTATTAAGGAATCTGCCAAACATGGCAAACCATTTTGTTTATCAATCAGCTTTAAAGCACCCCATCGGCCGGTACAACCTGACCCACTTTATGATGAAATATATGCTGGAAAAACTTTTCCAAAACCAGCAAATTTTGGGCGTAAATTTGGAGAGCATTTCTCAGAGCAATCGAGACGCGGACGACAGTATCAAAGGTTTGATGACTGGCACTACAACGACTCGTACGATGACGTGATGGCTAAATATTACCAGCTTATTTACGCTGTAGACGTTGCCGTTGGAATGATTCGTGACGCCGTGAAAGACTCCGGTATACATCACAAGACTCTCATCATATTCACATCTGACAATGGATATTTCTGCGGAGCACATGGGTACGGTTCAAAGGTACTTCCCTATGAAGAAAGCTCTCGTGTACCGCTTATTATCTATGACCCACGATCGCTCAAAAAATCTGATCGATGTCATTCTGTAACTGCCAACATAGACATTGCAGCAACGATTCTTGATGCGGCTCTAGGAAAGCCAACTCACAAAAAAGGAAAAAGTTTACTGAAGCATTATGATACCAGTCGCACTCAAGGAGACCGTATTATCCCACTTATCAATGTGTGGGGGCCGGAGCAGGCATTCAGTCTTGGATTTGTAAAAAACCAATGGAAATATATCTACTGGCCATACACCGGCGACGGCATGAAACCTACTGCTGAAATCTACAACCTTCAAGAAGACCCTCTTGAACTTCATAACAGAATCAATGACTCGGCGGTAAAAGATATACGGCTCGAACTTGAAGAGGACTACGACAATCTTGTGCTTGAGTGGCAGCAACACGCTATCGATCGTCCGCATTACAAGACTGCCACGACTTTATTTTTTCGTAAGGGGCCCTAATTAATGAACCGTATGTTCTTTGTCTGTTTCAGCCTAATTCATTCATTCATTCATGCTGAAATGCCCCAATTTGATAGGGGCCCACGACCAAAAAACTTTCAAGAGCTGCGTTTGTATTACGCAGACCGAGGCCTGAGTATTACACACAAGAAAATTGAACTGTCTCAAGATGTCCAACAAACAAATAATCTTGTCTACGCTCGACGGAAAGATCGTCCACTTCATATTGACACCTTTGTTCCAAACAACGTGAACTCATTCAAAGCTGTTGTAATACTCGTACACGGCGGTGGATGGAAAAAAGGTGATAGGTCAAACGAGCACACGAAGGCGAAATGGTTCAGCAATCGAGGTTTCATAGTAGTCTGCCCTGAATATCGATTGTCAGGAGAGGCCTTGTTTCCAGCGGCAATACACGACCTTAAAGACGCCATCTATTGGACACGAGAACATGCTTTAGAATGGGGAGGGCAACCTGATCGTATTATCTTGATGGGGTTTTCAGCTGGTGCTCATCTGGTTGCGCTAGCCGCAACTGCTGGGCCTGAGGCAGGACTTGATATCTCAGAATTTCAGAAACAATCAAATTCTGTAGCTGCATGCATCGTTGTTGCTGGCCCATCAATAACAAATGATGAACGAGCTTTTCTCGAAGCAAGGAAGCCGGAGTCAAACTATCAGTTATTTCTGGGCGATCTCCCAGAAAACATTCCAGCTATCTACGAGAAGGCATCACCAGCTCATTGGGTATCTGGAAATGAGCCCCCAATGCTTTTCATTACCGAAGGCAACCCATCAGCACACAACATCATACGTTCGAAATTAGATAAACTGGGAATCCAGAATGAGATTTTCAACCTCACTGGTGGAATCCATAGTGAGTGGAACTGGGAACCTTGGTTTACTCCAACAATGGAAGTCACTGAGACTTTCATTCACTCCACAATCACTCATTGATACGTATCGAATCCACTCATTGTTTATTGGCTTTGCGTATCATTTGATTGGATCGCCCCAAGGCCATGGGCCGTCTCCTTCATCACATGACAAACACCAGTCGAGACATCGTAGACCATTCCAATAATACCTACGTGACCGGCGTCAATGAGATTCCGAATTGCCTCGCTCTTCTGCACTATTTCATTCACAGATCGCTGAACGTTCTGCCTGACAACTATATCTGCCTCAACTACAGATTCGCTGCCCCTATTGTTAACTGATTGCAGGCTCTTGCTCCTATTCTCACGAACGACTGACTCGAGACTTTTAATGATCGACTTGACATATTCGCACTTGTCGAGATCAGGGGCCTGCTTTTCCTGCATGAAATCAATAGCTGACTCAACCGCAACACAGCGGTTATGGCCAACGACAGCAATTAATTTTGAACCAGCACCAACGCAACCGAACTCAATGCTGCCGAGAACTTCCGGCGTTACGATATTTCCCGCAACACGCACGCTAACAATATCACCGAGGCCAAGATCAAAGATAATTTCCGCGGGAATTCGTGAATCAATATCACTTAGTACTACTGCCATTGGATGCTGGCTTGACGCAGTAGCTACTACCTGCCTACTAAAGTCTCGCTTAAGACGCCGTTCATTTCGAAATCGCTGATTGCCAGCGAGAAGGTATTTCAAAGCTTCCTCTGGCTTTATTCTCTCTTGTAATTCTTTACTTGAAAAGTCAACGAACGCGATCCGATCTTCGATAGCGTACTTATCTCGAAAACCTCTTGTACTGACGACAACTCCACGAGCAGGTCCAATAACATCACGATATTCTTTGATCAAAGACAAGATATCTGGATCAATGTAAACAGTATCGTGTGCATCGACTAAAAGATGCTTGCCTGGCTCGATATTATCGAAAGTCTTTCGCAATGCTGCTCTGTTGAGAAAACTAACCTGACTTGCCAGCTCAATTCTTGTGACGTCTTCCCCAAGATATTGATCCACTACCAATCGCATTGGCCTTCGAAGATTACTCCAAAGAATAAATATGATACTTACAGCAAGTCCGATGAGGATTCCAATGAGTGGGTCGGTTAAAACTATTGCCAGCAGAGTCACGAACCATGGAATAAATTGATACCTACCAGCTCGCCAAAGTTCTGCTACAACCTGCGGACTCGCTAACTTGAGACCTGTGGCTATGAGAATCGCTGCGAGTGCAGATAACGGTATGAGATTAATAGCGCGAGGGAGCAGCACAACTGATATCGCAAGAAGCGCTCCGTGTAATATTGCTGACTTTTTTGTCCGAGCTCCCGCGTCGATATTCACGCTTGATCGAACAATTTCACAGGTCATAGGGAGTCCGCCCGCCATCCCTGAAACAATGTTTCCAATGCCTTGAGCCACAAGTTCTCGATTCGGCGATGTACTTCGCTTCTCTCGATCAAGCCGGTCAACTGCCTCTAACGTCAGCAGTGCCTGTAATGATCCAACAATGGCAATCGCAAACGCTGCAGAGGAAACTGCCGGATTCATAAGCTGACTGAAATCTGGATTCTGTAGTAAGCCAAAAAAACCGCGTATTGTCTCGGGAACAGGCACATTCACTTTATGAGTCGTACCTATAATCCAAGTTCCCCCAATGCGGTCAAAACAAAGGCTACATACGACACCAAAAAGAACGACGACAAGTGGTGCAGGCACACTTGTTCTTTTCAGAAAAGCGATTCTGCCCCACAAGTAAATAATGGCCAAGGATGCAAAGCCAACAACAATAGAACCTGGGTGCAGGTCACCGAGAATTTCCAAGAGTTCTGAAAATGTGTTTTGTCGGTCTGGCTGAAAGAAAGACATCTCACCCTCAGGGTCTGTATCATGACCGAACAGGTGAGGAATCTGTTTCAGAATCAGTATGACTCCAATTGCAGAGAGTAATCCACGAACCACACTTGCTGGAACAAATGATTTGATAAACCCTCCCCTTAGAATCCCTAGCGCAATCTGTATCACTCCAGCAAGAGCTACCGCAACCAACAATCCTTCGAATGAACCAATTGCTGAAATCTCTGCTGCAACAACTGCGGTAAGACCAGCAGCTGGCCCAGAGATCGTGACTTGTGCGCCGCTCAGAGGGCCAACGATGAGACCAGCAACAATACCAGCTACAACCCCAGCAAGTGGAGGAGCGTTTGACGCAAGTGCTATGCCAATACAAAGGGGCAGTGCGACGAGAAAAACTACAACACCAGCGAGTACATCATCCCAGACATTACTCACGTTATCGTTCTTCAGTGTGGCCGACCGAATATTTTCTTTCATCTGCACTCTAACCGTTACGAAATTCACAAAAACCAGAAGACCAACAATGAGATTTCTGACTCATCGAAGAACAGTCACTTCTTGATAAGAACCTTCTAAACCTTATTTTCTATCCTGAACACCTTAATTTGGCCACTTTTCTTGTTTTCAGGAATTGGTGTTGGTTCAAAAATTGCTTGATACAGAATCGTACGTAAAGTTAACACAGGAAGTAATGAATCACCGCAAAGACTGGAACTTTTATGACAAACTCACACGCACTTTCTGTTTCTCAAAGTATGGTTCGATTTGTAGTAATTTTACACCTAGTGCTATTGGTCTCCACACCAACTCGGGCCGACCAACAGAACACCACCGCTCTCGATCAGAATACTGTCTATAGACTTGACCTTTTCACCGAATCATTAAAACCGACTTTGAAAAAAGAACTTAAAAAAGGTGCCGTTTATTTCAGGTATTCATCAATATCCGGGCGTCATGTCTGGAGTCGCTTCACTGAAGGAAAAAGATTCGAATTCGCAATGGGCCCGGGGTCTGTCCAACCGGCGTGGAAATTCGATATCCGCGAGAGGCGAGACGATCAGTTACGCCTCCTCGAAAATCGCTCACCAGAACTCTACAAACGCCTCACGGTACAAGGTGCCCGACCCATGATAAAACTGTTAGAGGATGGGCATTGGGAGCTCGATGCAGCATCAAATGAGGGCCGAGTCTTTGATTTGGAAAGTGGTGAGCGTTGGGAATGGCACGGCGGTCGACAAATTCGTGTAGTTCACGTTGGAGGAATCCATTGGAAATACCACAATCAAAATTATCAACCAGCGTATAACATTTTGGTCGGCTGGTAGAGCACGACCGGAACTATCTATCTTTTAGAATCATTGCAAATTGCGACTCCAAAGCCGCTGCTTGCCGCATTGTGGTTCTATGAATCTCCGTGATCGTAGCAATGTCATTGCAGTACCCACCGCCACAGACAATCGCAACAGGTACACGATGCCGAAGTGCTGTTTTAAGGACAAGTGTGTCTCGATGCCGAAGACCCTCTTGAGAAATATCCAGGCGTCCCAGACGATCTCCTACAAAAGGATCTGCCCCTGCAATATAAAAAATAAGGTGGGGCCGAAAATTGGAAAAAGCAATACTTAAAGCCTTATCAAGCTCACTGAGGTATATTTCGTCTGATGTACCATCGGCCAATGGAACGTCTAATGAACTTGGATACTTTCGTAGTGGGAAATTCTTTGCTCCATGTATCGAAAATGTATAGACCGTGTCATCATTTGCAAAAATTTCAGCTGTTCCATTTCCTTGATGAACATCGCAGTCGATCACTAATACATTTTGAACAAGTCCACGATCCTGTATCTCTCTTGTAGCCACTGCTACGTCATTGAAAACACAAAAGCCTTCACCCCAGTTAGTTCCAGCGTGATGAGTGCCTCCGGCAAGACTTGCTGCGGTACCATCTCGCAAGGCAGACACTCCTGCATCAACTGCAGCGCCCGTACTTCGGAGTGATCGCTCAATCAGATTTTCACTCCACGGAAAACCGATACGCTGAATTTCTGCCTTCGTAAGCGTTCCACCAAAAACTCGACCCAGATACTGAAGGCAATGCACCCGGCGAAGCTCATCATCATTCGCTGCATGCGGCTCAATAAAGACAAATGATTCACCGGCTTTTACATCCTCCTCAAGGAGGTGACGAAGCATCTCATACTTCTGGATCGGAAATCGGTGACCCTCTGGCAAGGGAAGGTGATATTTGTCGCAAGGATAAAGCTGCATGGACTAGGAACCACACGGTAAGGAAAATGCTCAATCGATCAACACAAACTGCCTGATAAATACGCACGAAAACACGGATACCCTCGAAAATCCATGAGGAAAATCCCTTTTTATGAGTCTATACGAAAAGCCATTCCATAAAAAACTTTTGGCACAAATTATGCACATCGTGTTCCAAGGAAGGCATAAGAAAAACTCTAGCCCTCGGTTCTGCTCCTCATTCCGAAAGGAGACCGCCGCAGATTTTAAAAGTTCATTACGAAACGGTTGAAACTAGTTTCCAAATATTTGGAAACACCCCAACTTGCAATGATCAGGGGTTGGGGCTCGTATTGTTTACCAATACGAGCCCCTTTTTTCATCTGTCATTCAGTGGCGACGGGCACAGAATTAATGTTATTTGCTTTTAGCAGGCGTTGTCTTTCGACTCGTTTTTTTAAATCGACGCATCACACTTGATTCCCTGCCAGTTTCACCATCAATAAGAACATCAATTTTTCCTGTCTCGACACGATAAAGCCAACCATGTAACCGAAGTGTCTTGCCTTTCTGAAACATATCACGAATCAGCGTTAGTTTTTTTAGGTGATTAAGCTGTACCCGCACATTTTCCATTGTGAGAAGCTCTAACTTCTCATCAGGGGAAAGCCGTTGTTTCTGAGCAATTTCGTCTGCTGCAGTCTTTGCCTCAGAGCCAACACAAAGCCAATCAGCGATGTAATTCTCTTTCACGCCATTCTCAAGAGCAGCAATACCACCACATCGTGTATGGCCACACACAATCACATCCTTGATTTTGAGATGCACCAGTGCATATTCCAAAAGTGCGGCAATTCCAACATCATTAAACGAGACCATATTCGCAATATTTCTGTGGACAAAAATGGTACCCGGGCGTGATCCCGTTATAATGTCTTCGCTCACTCTTGAATCAGCACATCCTATCCAAACCGCCCTTGGTGTCTGTTTAGCTGCTATCTTCGAATAATGGCTGGAATTAGGCTCAAATTCATCGCTAATAAACTTCTTGTTGCTTTCAAGCAGACGGTCAATCATCGTCAATTCTCCAGAATAATGTGTTTAAAAGGGCTTTTATCAGAAACACTGCTATACGGTTTTGGAAACCAACACGACAAGTTTTCAATTAATCACCATAATAGTATGTAAAGAAATATCCGATAAATTTATTTTCCTCCTTATTCTCATCTGCCACCATGAACCTTAGCTTTTGGATCGAAAACTGGCAGGCGATCCTGACCTCATTCGTGGTGGCAGCAACGCTGCTCGCACTGCTCTTAGGCCGCCGTGCTCCAGACATGGCGATGCTTGGTGCGGTTATCGTTTTGCTAGCAGCTGGAATTCTTAGCCCTGCTGAAGCACTTTCAGGAATGAGTAATCAAGGAATGCTCACGGTGGCAGCATTATTTGTTGTGGCAGCAGCAGTTCATAGGACAGGAGCACTGTCACTGGTGATTGATCGAGGGCTTGGCCGACCACGCTCTCTTCATGAGGCCCAGATTCGGACAATGACAATACCCGCAGTCCTCTCAGGCTTTATGAACAACACCCCCGTGGTGGCATTAATGGTGCCGGCAGTACGAACATGGGCTCAAAAGCACCAACTCAGCATTTCAAAAATTTTAATGCCTATGAATGCTGCTGTGGTGCTTGGTGGACTTTGCACACTCATTGGTACGAGCACCAATGTTGTCGTGAGTGGCTTACTGAATGCAAAAACGGGGCAATCTCTTGGCATGTTTGATATTACGTGGCTCGGCGTGCCTCTTTTGATTGTTGGCTTTGCTTACATTCTTACTGCCAGTAAAAGCCAGTGGCTATTAAAAGACCGTAAACCAGCCGTGAGTGCTGGTGATGATCCCCGAGAATACTCCCTCGAGATGGTTGTTGAATCTCGTAGCCCTCTTGCCGGTAGGACAATTGAACAAGCTGGTCTTCGTGGACTGCATGGACTGTTTCTTATGGAAATTGATCGTGCTGGTCATGTACGCACGGCAGTGGAACCGACCGAACGACTGGAAGAAGGTGATCGACTTGTTTTTGTAGGTATTGTCGATTCCGTCGTGGAATTACAAAAAATACGAGGACTTCGGCCAGCGACTGAACAAGTCTTCCAATTGGATGGGCCGCGATCTGAGCGTACTCTTGTAGAAGCTGTTGTTTCAAATACATGCCCGCTTGTTGGCCGAACAATCCGAGAGGGTCAGTTTCGATCAACATACGATGCCGTGATTATTGCAGTGGCAAGAAACGGAGAACGTTTAAGAAAAAAGATTGGTGACATTGTTCTTCAACCTGGCGACACACTACTTTTAGAAGCCAGCCCCCGGTTCCTAAAAAGACAGAAGACCAGTCGTGATTTCTATCTAGTAAGTGAAGTCCGTGGAGCAAAGCCGCCACGACACGACCTTGCGTGGATTGCATGCACAATTTTGGCAGCGATGGTTCTTGCTGCCACACTCGAGCTTGTGCCTATAGTTGCAGCCGCACTTGTCGCAGCGGCGGCGATGGTTGCGACAGGATGCATCGGCCCAAATGAAGCAAGAAGATCTATCGAATGGGAAACCCTCCTCCTTATCGCGGCTAGTTTCGGACTTGCAAGAGCTATCGAGAAAACAGGTTTAGACGAACTCATTGCGCAGAGTACTATCGGGGCTGCAGGTGACCGACCTCATCTTGTGCTCGCAGCGATATATTTAGTCACCATGCTTTTTACTGAAACAATGAGTAACAATGCTGCGGCTGTACTTATCTTTCCAATCGCCTGGCAAACTGCGACCGATCTTGGGCTCAACCCGATGCCGTTTATCATGGCAATTACGGTGGCAGCTAGTTGTGGGTTTGCGAGCCCTCTCGGCTATCAGACAAATCTAATGATTTATGGTCCGGGTGGGTACAAGTTCAGCGATTACCTACGTTTCGGCGGCCCACTCAACTTGATAGTGATGGCCATCACTATTTTACTGGCACCGTTGATCTGGCCGTTCTAGGTATCGAATCCGTCTCTCAGGCACAACAAAAGCAGTCTATTTCTACAGTCGAATGACGCTTCGTAGCTCAAACTATTCAACGTCACGGTTGTCGCAATTGGAGATCACATATAACCACGACGATTACGATTTCAGTTTGAAATTGTGCTCACTAGTCCAAAAAAACTCCGGGGAATCGTTACGATCGACCTAAACCATCTTCGATTACTCGTTTGTTTCAGAATAAGGCCTTTCGTTCCTTTCTTGCCGATGGCCAGCAACGTACTCTAGTAGGTTGCAATCGGCCTTTATACTAGACCCTTCATCCTCCTGAGCCGGATGAGCGAAATACTCTTTCATTATTACCGTGTTAATCCAACGACCTGGTTTTACCTCGCGTCGATTCTTTTGATTGCAGTTTTTTTTAAATTCAATCGTGCGATGAGTATTCGCAATATTGATCTGGTCGGTTTGATCCTCTTTGCGCCAGGTCTTTTAGCCGTCGAATACGGTGGTTTCAAAGCCAACGTCGACGCACAGCAACTTGGCTATATTTGGCTATTTGTTATCACCGGAATATTTATAATCCGCATGCTCTGTGATTCACTTATGGTCCGAAGGCCTATGCTTGAACCAAATCTCAATAGTGGTGGATTGGTCTTCCTCGGAGTATCTCTCCTCGTTTTTCTTCTCGCCAATGTTCTCACCACCCGACCAGAAAGAGACGACCTTGCAGCGGCCACAACCGCAGCAAAACTCGAGACAGGTGAAGCCGAAGTTGATATTGATCAGCTAGCCAGAACTGGACCTGGGTATCCTCTTCTTTTTCTTCTGCCACATATTTCAACACAGCGTGTTTTCTCCTCTGATAGCACTTCCGCAGTGCGTAGCGATACAAACGAACCGCCTCCACGGATTGTTCATGAAACAACAGCACGAGTGATGGCCATCATTTCTCAATTGCTTATTGTGAGTGGAATACTTTTTGTAGGATGGCGGCACTTTGAAAATATAAAACTTGGTATCGCTGCTGCCGTTCTCTATTTACTGCTTCCGTATACAGCCATGATGACTGGGAGGGTCGACCATGCATTGCCTGGTGCGTTAATTGTCTGGGCAATCGGAGCATACCGCAGGCCTGTAATAGCAGGCGGCCTCATCGGACTTGCGATTGGAATAATTTATTACCCTGTTTTTCTCCTTCCCTTGTGGTGCAGTTTTTATTGGGAACGTGGTGTCCGACGATTTGCCACTGGTGTTTCTGCAGCGTTATTAGCTCTTGTTGTCGCACTCTGGTTCACTTCACCAACAATCGAAATCTTTGCCGGTCAATTACGTCAGATGTTCGGATGGATTTTTCCAAGCAGTGTCAGCCTAGAAGGATTCTGGGCGCTCCCTTCCTACGACCCCGTTTTTCGCCTACCTATACTTGCAGGATTTTTAGTCATGATGGCAACTCTGGCGATTTGGCCATCTCCAAAACACCTTGGGACCCTAATGAGCTGTTCTGCTGCAATCTTACTCGGAAGCCAGTTCTGGAAATCTCATAATGGCGGTCTTTTCCTAGCTTGGTTTCTTCCAATTCTTTTGCTTGTTGTATTTCGACCAAACCTTGAGAATCGTGTCGCATTGCGAGCGTTGGATACCGATTGGTTCATTCGGCGTCGCAAACAAAAGGATTCAATGAATAATTCCTAGTAAGGCATCTATGGATCACGACGGATGTCAGCCGTTTGTGAAACACCTTGATTCTGAAACCAAAGAAGCCAGCTAGATTGATCCCAACCGAAGTTCTTACTTGTCAGCGTCGTCAATGCCTCAAGGACATGGACATTCTGCGATACCACTATTTTTTTCTTTTGACTGCTTCCAAGAGCAAGACCGCCACCTGTTGGTGAAAATGTAGCCGATGTTTTCCCCCCTGACCCTACACCCGTAGTAACGACTTGCTGCGTAACGAGAACTCGCATCAGAGGCTGAACAGCGGATTCATCACCAAGCGTTTTCAGTGCAAACGCGGCGCGGTTGATGCGCTGGATATCATTTCCTTGTAAGGCAGCAATAAGTGGTGGAACCACCTGAATAGATTTTCTCTTTTCAAGCCGGCCAATAGCACTCCAACGCACCTCTGGATCTGGATGATCAAGAACCAGAGATAATAAAGCTCCAATTGCATCTCCAGTATCTATATTCCCGAGAGCTTCAACATAAAGCAATCGCACACGGGGGACAGGCTCGGCATTCATTGCGGCTCGTAAAGCCAACACCGAAAAGGGATCTTCTATTCGACGAATCTCCTCAGCAACCTGCTCACTAGATTCTGATTTTTCAAGATCTCGTCGTAACCTCTCAAGCCGCTGTCTGGCTTCGACCTTTTTTTTTGTTATGGTTTCTGCTTTTTTTAATAAAAGGATCTCCTGCTCAGTTTTCCAGGATCCTTGATAGCGGTGATAGCCATGGGATTCCATTCGCTGCGTATGGGTACTCGTCGAATCAGAGAAACCAATATTAATCGAGCCAAACACGAACCCAACTGATAATAAGGCCGTAACAATAGATCGCATTTCACCGCCTGTTTTTTCAAATTTTATTGACAGCGTCTTGAATCATTCCGACATACACAGAAAAGACTCTGAAAATTACCAGAACGACCAAGCTTGCAACAAAAAGCCAGACACCACCACCTGCAGCCTTTGCCGCAGCTTCAAAACCCCTTTTGGAATTATCGGCAAATTGATCACTTAGTCTTCCAAGAACCTCTGAAACTTCTCCAGATTCTTCACCTACGGCCAAACCTTCAAGCAAAGCCAACGGAAAACGATGGGTTGCCTGTAGTGCTTCGGCGAGAGTATCTCCAGCAAGCAACCTTTCTTGTATCCAAACAGGATCTATTGCCAAGCCCGGAGCCACAGAGCCACTTAGTGAAGCAAGCCTGCCAGCATCGAGTCCCGCGCCTGCTGCCAACGAAGCGGCACGACTCCAACTTGCTGCTTCACTAGCGCGAGCAGCCGCACCAATGAGTGGCAAACGCGTAATCAGTGCACGAATTGCACCGTGCGATCTCCACCCGGCAAGAAGTAATCGTAAAACACCGAGAAGAATAAAAAACATCGCAACCAAGAGCAGTCCGTACATCCTAAGACCTGAGGCACCAACGAGACCAAGGCCGATAAAATCAAGTGGTTTTCCTCGCTCGAGTTCAATCGTTCCACTTACTAATATCAGGACACCGACAACAAGTAGGGCAAGTACCAACTGAACAGCTGGCCAGATAAGACCTGAACGAAGATGGTTCGTCGTAACTACAGCATGATTGATTACGCGCGACAACTGCGTCAACGTTTCAACATCTTTGCCAGTTTGATCACCAACTGACACCATACCGATCACTAAAGGAGGAAATAGACCCGTGTGCGCAAGTGCAACAGAGAGCATTTCTCCATTATTAATCTTATCTGTACCAAGCGATAATTGAGCACCCCAACGAGCTGGCATTCGCTTAACTTCATTTCCCCAGGCTTTTCGTAGATCAATTCCAGCTTGAAGTGTTATCGCCAAGCGCCCGAGCAGATCTGCCTGTAAACGGGCCGGTAGTTTCCGATTCACAAGCCATATCCTCGTGTTTTGGTGTGGCTGAGACATGCTCTATTTCTCGCATCGAGGGGTTCGTTCTCGTCTCAAGGGGGTAGAATATCGACAAACAGGCCATCCCTACTCGCAGGAGGGTATGCATCTGGTAAAACCCGTAGGCTGTTTACATACGTAAATGTATTTCTACCCTTGCGACATTTTTACACAAAATACTTTTCATTATGACTGCCCAGTGGGACACGGTCGCGATCGTTGGAGTTGGCCTTATTGGAGGATCAGCCGGACTTGCTCTCGCCAAACGAGGAGTTGCTAACAAAATTATTGGTGTCGGGCGGTCTGATACCTCTTTAAGTGTTGCTCAAAATTGTGGTGCGATTAGCGAAGGTACCACAAACTTGAAGCAGGGTGTGGCAGAAGCTGACTTGGTTCTGGTAGCCACTCGAGTAGGTGTTATTGGGTCTCAACTTGAAGAAATTGACTCATACGTTCGGCCGGGCACACTCATCACAGATGCTGGAAGTACAAAACAATCAATTGTTGACGGGTGGGAACAGTACAGATCTACTCGAAAAGCTCGTTTTGTTGGCAGTCACCCTCTCGCTGGGAGCCACAGACGCGGTGCACAAGCAGCTGACTCTGCCCTCTTCGAAAACAAACTAGCTGTAGTCACACCAGCAGAATCCACTCCGAAAAAAGATACGGAATCCGTCTCCATTTTCTGGCAACTAATTGGTGCTCAAGTATGTATCCTTTCACCACCTGAGCATGACTTATTACTTGCCTCTGCGAGCCACGCACCACATATTATTGCTGCCGCATTGGCTACGGCAACGCCACGCGAAACACACCGCTTCACTGCAGGAGGATGGCGTGACACAACGCGTATCGCGGCCGGTGACCCTGAACTTTGGGCTGATATAGTGCTTGACAATGCAAAGGCAGTGACAGCACAAATAGAAACATTTACTGAGGCATCTGGTCAGCTAAAACTCGCAATTGAAGCAGGTGACAGATCTACGCTCATCAAATTATTAACGCTCGCTAAGGAACGCCGTGATGCTCTGGGAAGTTGATGTACATCTACGACAGAATGATGCCGCTACTCAAGAAATTATTGCCGCGGCAAATGATCTTGGTCTTAAAATTCATACGCTTCATACTGCGACCGCATGGCTCATTGAGGGAGACATGAGCCTCACTGAGGTTCAAAAATTAGGTGCGTGCCTTTTCACTGATCCGGTAACAGAAGTTTGTCGAGTTGCACGAGTTGGAGATAAAGAATTAATCACGAAACCTCCTGGGTCATCAGAGGCCAACAATCTCATTCTCCATGTTCTTCCAAAGCCTGGAGTCACCGACCCGGCCGCTGAAAGTGCCAAGGAAGCTATGTCCCTTCTCGGAATTCGTGCAACAGCAGTTCGAAGCGTTAAGAAATACTGGTTACCAGCAGATTGTATCACACCAAAACAAGCCGAAGAGACTGCCTGGAAGTTGCTTGCTAGTGAAGCTATTCATGAAGTTGTGATTGGCGCACTAGAGCTAACCAAACTAAGCGGTGGTGATGCGTGGAAACTTCATCGCAAACAAGTACCACTTAATGGCCTGAGTGACTCCGACCTCGAAGAACTCAGCCGCCGACAATGCCTTGCCCTCACTGCAAACGAATTGCATGCCGTTCGAGATCACTTTAATACTCTTGATCGGGATCCGTTTGAAATCGAACTTGAGACAATTGCACAGACGTGGAGCGAGCATTGCTGCCACAAGACCCTAGGAAGTCCGATTGACCATAGTGGTCCTGACGGTGATTTTTGCTATGACAACCTGCTGAAAGAAACAGTCTTTGCATCAACTGAAGTTATACGAAAGCAACTTGGAGAAGAAGACTGGTGCGTGAGTGTTTTCCGTGATAATTCTGGGGTCGTTCGCTTCGATGGCGACCACGACATCTGCGTTAAAGTTGAAACGCATAATCATCCCTCAGCTATTGAGCCATACGGAGGCGCTGCGACTGGTCTCGGTGGTGTCATCAGGGACGTGCTCGGTACTGGCCATGGAGCAAAACCGTTAGCAAATTTAGATGTTTTCTGTGTGGCACCTCTCGAAACACCCCCCGCAACAATTCCACCGGGCATCATTCCACCAAAAAGATTACTTCATGGGGTTGTTGGTGGTGTTCGAGATTATGGCAACCGTATGGGCATTCCAACCATTGCAGGCGCAGTAGCCTTCCACCCTGGCTATCTTGGGAACCCACTCGTTTTTTGCGGCACTGTTGGCCTTATGCCCCGAGATTCTGCGAATGGTCGTGTTGAACCAGGTGATCTTGTGATTACTGCAGGAGGTAGAACAGGCCGTGATGGCATTCATGGCGCAACCTTTTCAAGTATTGAACTTTCAAGTGAAAGTGAAAGCAAGTCAGGCGGATCAGTTCAGATTGGTCATGCTATTCACGAAAAGACACTTACTGATTTCGTATTAGCTGCATCCGAGGAAAACCTTTTCAATGCCATCACAGACTGTGGCGCTGGTGGCTTATCAAGTGCTGTCGGAGAAATGGGTGCTGAACTAGGCGCTAACGTTGACCTCGAAAAAGTTCCACTAAAATATGATGGTCTCTCGGCCACTGAGGCATGGATTTCCGAAGCACAGGAACGAATGGTGCTTGCTGTTGCTCCTTCACAATGGCCACGTCTATCCGAAATTGCCCAGCAGGAAGGCGTTGAAGCCACACCTATCGGTACATTTACCGGAAGCGGACAACTGGTTCTCCGATGGAATGGAGAACTTGTTGGTGAACTAAATTGTCATTTTCTTCATGAAGGTCGACCACGACAGCGTCTTCAATCTCTATTTAAGCCTCCACAGAACACACCTCCTCGCTGGTCTCTTGAGAATACAACCTTTCAAACGGTGCTGCTTGAACTCCTTCAGTCTGAAGATATCGCAAGTAAAGAATGGATCATTCGACAGTACGATCATGAAGTGCAAGGGAAAAGTGTTCTCAAGCCATTACTTGGACCGATGGGAGGACCGGCTGATGCTACCGTGATACGAGGCGTATTGGGGCGGCCTCGAGGTATTTTGATAGGCATCGGGCTTCGACACCACCTTGGACCCATTCAGCCATACGAGATGGCTGTTGGTGGTATCGTGGAGGCTATTGCCAACTGCGTTGCATCAGGAGCTGATCCGGAACAAATCGCCTTACTTGATAACTTCTGCTGGGGCGACTGCCGACGACCGGAGTCACTTGGGACACTCGTAGAAGCGTGTCGTGGTTGCTATGAAGCAGCGGTTGCCCTGAGAGCACCATTTGTGAGCGGTAAAGACAGCCTGAACAATGTCTTCACATGGAAAGACGATGCTGGTATCACTCAGGAGCAATCCATACCACCGACACTGCTCGCTACAGCCATTGGTCAGATAAATGATGTGAGTTTATGCGTCTCCTCCGATTTTAAAAAATCATCAAACAGAATTGCTGTTATTGGCGTTTCGAAAACAGAACTTGGTGGTAGCCAACTTTCTGTCATCCGCCGAGTTACAGGAGGCGATGTTCCAAAAGTAAATTTTGAGGAATGTCAGAAAGTCTTTCGGAGTATTCATAGACTTAATCAGCAACGGCTACTCGCATCATGTCACGACCTCTCCGATGGAGGTCTTGGTGTTGCATTAGCTGAAATGGCTATCGGTGGTGGTTTGGGTGCCACCGTTGACCTTGCAAAAATACCACTTCACGATCTTACAGAGATTATGAAACACGACGACCTGATGAGTTTGCTAAGAGTTGCTTTCACTGAATCTACCGGGCGTTTTTTAATTGAAGTTCACGAAGATGATACTACCGCAGTTGAAAGTACGCTTGGCAATATTCCTTGGTCTTGGATAGGTCATGTCACGAACGACAACGTGCTCACAATATGTTGCGGTAAAGGTTCGATTGTCTCCCAAACATCAGTTCCCACACTTGCAAACGCTTGGCGAAAACAAAGTAATTCTCAAACATCAGGTACGAATTAAGGAATATTTGAATGCTTGCCCCACGCGCTCTCATTCTTCGTGGTCCCGGGACAAACTGTGACGAAGAAACTGCCCACGCCTTCGAACGTGCTGGTGGTCACACAAAACGAGTTCATGTTCAGGCTCTCGCGCAATCACCCTCTCTTTTGGATGATTTTCAGATTTTCTGTATTCCGGGTGGATTTTCGTATGGTGATGACATTGCCAGTGGAAGAATCCTGGCACTTGAATTAACTCAAAGGCTTGGTGATGCACTCCATAGATTCCACGACCGAGGAGGGCTCATTCTTGGGATTTGCAATGGGTTTCAGGTACTCCTGCAAACCGGACTGCTTTTACCTGACTGGGACACTGGCCAACGCAGCGTTACGCTTGCACAAAATACATCCGGACGATTTGTTGACTGCTGGGTACATTTACAAGCTAAGCCGGGGAACTGCGTCTTCCTTCAAGGGCTTGACCACTTCGAACTACCTGTTGCTCACGCCGAAGGGAGATTCACAACTTCTGATGAAGCGTCCCTTGAAAAACTTGAAGCTGGTGGCCAATTCGTACTTCAATATGCTCAGACTGGAGATGGCCAGCAGACAAATCCTAATGGCTCTATCCGAAATATAGCCGGCATGTGTGACACAACAGGTAGAATTTTTGGGCTGATGCCACATCCAGAACGCTTTATTGAAGCAACACAGCACCCTGCCTGGTCAGGGCGACTAGACCCACAAGCTGACGGTGCCGGGCTTACGTTTTTCCGTAATGCACTGCGGGTAATAGGAAAAGATGTAGGTTGACCCGGAACGCCTGTTCTTCCTACCCTCTTCTCCGTACTGTTTCTCCACTTCAATACCGGGCCGTTGAGCGCGTCATGGATACTCGCTGTCACACTTTCATCAACTGCCATCTATTCCTAAAACTTTTTTCATTTATTTTTTTACTTACTGGTGGATGCCAGACACCGTTGGCAAACAGCTTTCTAACAACTGTATCCAACAAGGCTATTGAGAAACAAGTAGATATAGCCTCAACCCCTTCTACTACCAACAATCGTCTTGAAACTATTCCTCTGGAATTCACCTTCCTACGTTATGCTGAAGAAGACCTCGAACTAGGTGATGAACTATGGCAGTTGATTGATGAGCAATGTCTATCAGCAAATCTTAGACATCGCCTGAATGGTAATGGCATACGGGCTGGTGTAGTCCGTGGTAATTTACCAAACGCATTGGCTCATCGTCTTTCTTCCAGTTCCGATACGATTCACAACGAGCCCGGTGACAGCCCCCTTGCAGTTGACAGAACCGTTGTCAAACGTGTGATTCAAACACTTCCAGGCCGCACAAATGAAATTGTTTCCACACCACGCCTTGAGGAACTCATTCTTCTAGAGCATAAAAGTCGGTCAACAATTGATAATGTATCTGGCCAGACCTACCGAGACGCCAGCGCCGTATTCGATGTACGAGCAACTCCATCCGCTGATGGCGGAATTGAAATAGAACTCTTACCACTGATTCGTCATGGACCGATAGAACGCAACTGGACCGGTGATGACGGTGCTTTTCGTCTCGAAGCAGGTCAGCGGAAAACGGTTATGAATAAATTAGAATTCAAACTCCAGCTACCAGCCGATGGTACTCTTATTCTGTCCTCTGTTGGCCCACCCTCCTCCGGCCTAGGCGATGCATTCTTTCGTGATCCTCAAGGTCGACATGAAGGCCGCAGACTCTTGGCCATCCGTTCAATGACAAGAACCGCTGACCCTATATTCTCTGAAAGTTCAGCAGTTCATACTGCAGACTGACAAAATGGGTAAGACTGGATATTCGACGGGATTTCTTTCTGGTGAATTGGTTCGAACATGACATTTTTGCCGATGTCTACCCCTAGGTAAATTGTCCCATTGGCTATCGACGGATTTCAAAAGCCCCGGTAGTACAAAATTCTTCCGGCCCACTAGGCGAAGCAATGAGTAGCAACGGCACACAAAAAAATGTGAACAAGACACTTCAGAGACCTAAGGCAAGCACTGTTTTTGCTGCTGCTTTTCTTGCTGGTGCAGCCGCTGCAGTTGGTGTCAATCGCGCCTTGGATGTCCACATTGCGCAGAATGTTCCTCAAGTTGAAAGCGAGCCGATTTTTGTAGCTCTTCGGACCCTACCAGAAGGTTCGCCTATCACTATTTATGATGTGGCTCTCAGAGACTGGCCGGTTGCAATGCTACCAGCAACTGCATTGCGATCGAATGCAACGTTTGATGGATTTGTGCTACGACACCCACTTCACGAGGGGCAACCGATCCTATCTCTTCAGCTTGCAAAAAGTTCACTTGAATCATCGCAGCAGATTGCTGCAGTGACACGAACAGCCCCAACGACAAATCGTCCCCAGAAGACATCTGCACCGGCTTTTATTCCCTATAATGCCACACCTCCAATACCCGCTACGATGGCTCCCGCTGTGGACAAGACAACCGAATATAATAATGTTGACCTTGTACTTCAGACCCCAGAGTCAAATGCTTCATCAACTGGACCAGAGCCCATCGTTCAGAAAAAAATATTGATGCACGGCTCTCCGTCCGTTGCATTTGATTCGGAATCGGCACAACCAGAAAGCAATGAAGACAACGGTTCTGATACTGATAAGCAAGAAGTAGCCGTAAAATTACAGAATGAAGCAGTAGTTTCAGACTCTATAGATTCAAGTGAGGAGAGCCTCGAAAAACCTACCGAACAACATGCTGACTCTACTTCTCAGCCTGAGGAAAAAATGACGGCTGCGATCACAGAAGAAAAAGCAGAGGCTCATGAAATCATTTCAGAAAGCGGTACGGTCGAAATAGCGTCGAAGAATCTCGCCTCAGTTGAGATCGACCAGCCGGATCGTAGAGCATTAGCGAAACCACCTATGCCAAATGAAGGTGGTGAAGCGACTGAAAAAGTTGTCGTCCAACAACCTGCTCTTGCGGCATCTCCGGAGCCACCAACTCTTACTGAAAAGAAATCATCACCAGAGCAGGTACTCGTAACAACAAATAATACCATTGCTTCTCAGCCACCAACTGATGCAGCAAAATCAAGCACAGTTGAGGAAGCTTCTTCTGCCAGTAAGACAGTAGTAGCAAAAACTCCAACCCTTGCTCCAACGCCAGTAGAGCCTGTTGATATCACACAATCGATTGTTGCTGAAGCAGAAAGCCGCAGAACCACCCTCGATGCTTCTCCTGTCACCCCTTCACAACCAAAAATTGCTTCAACTGAAACTTCCTCCACTTCGAGTCGATTGAGACCAGCTCAAGTGGCAACAAAACAACAGACCATGAGATATCTAGTTGTCCCAGAACGCATCGCGGTGCAAGTTGATCACGCATTCACCAGCCCCCAGGTCACGGCACCACCGGTTCGTCCAACTAAAGACAACGTTCCCCGACAGAAGAGCAATGTTCGTCCTCTTCCAAAAACAACTGCCGCTAGCACAGGGTCATCGCAGCAAAATAATAATCAAAATCGGCAGCCTTCAAAAACAGTTGGTACACAGCCTCAACAACTACAGGCTACCGCAGGCAACGCACCACGATCTCAGAGAACAACTCAGGCAGAGGGCCAAGTAGCGGCACGTGCATCTAATAAAGAGGAAACGAAAGAACCATTAAAGCGTTCATTTTTTCCAAAAATATCTGCGGGTCTTAGTGCTGTCGGACAGGAATGGCAGAAATTTCGTAATGGCTCCAGTACTTCTTCAGAAGAAGATTCGAGTAACAGACAGGCAACACAAAATAGTCCAAGGCAGCAGCGATCTGCTTCTCGCCCTCAGCAATCACGATAATTTATTTACTATCTCATCGTCGTAAGCAAAAAAGTCTGAAAACACCGACTGTTAACAAGACAACTGCGACACCGCTCAAAAGTAGAAGTACCGAGGAAGCGCCACGCTTCAGTGACATTTGTTGAGCAAATTGCTTTTCTACGGCCCATTGTGGGCGGGCTACTGTTGTTTTCGAGAAATGGTTCTTCCACACGTCGTAAACCTCAACATTTGTTTTTCTATTCATTTGTTTCCGGATGGCGGCCACTTGGACAGGAGACTGAGTCGGTAGACGAAGCCAGATGCCAGCTGCCACAAACACCAGAAAGAACCCAGCACCGAGAAGAATAAGGCCTTTCGAGGTACTCCATACTGTTTGAGTTCGAATACCCCCATCCTCGACCACCGGCAGTTTCGATAATTCGCCAAATTTAGGTATCTCGAGACGATTACCGCACCCGGGGCACAGGATTTCACCACCCGCTTGCCCGGCACGCACGTGGCAGATTTCACCGCACTGGCAGGTTAATTGATAATTTTTCATGATCAAGAAACCTCTGAAGTTGCCCGAAGATTCACCACTGCCCCACTGTTTTACCATTGGCCGTCTCACGACCGCTACTTTGTGCGCGGTTTGCCATAAGAAAAACTCGCTTTTGAAGTCCTAGGACTGCATACTCTAGAGTCCTCTTCATAATCAGACCTTGGAAAGCTTGTCTTGACAACCCTGCACTCCCTATGTCCGCAAGCGCCGAGATATTCAATGACCTATTAGAATAACCCAAGAGCATGACCGCTTTCGAAAAAAGCTATTTCTCTTAAAATCTATTCCAAAACGTGATTTA